>JAFGXH010000185.1 GCA_016936735.1 bacterium | reverse complement strand
CCCTCTCCACTACGTGGCGATGGGGTGAGAAAGAAAGAGGGATGTGAAGAGAAATTCTTTGTAAAAAATCTTTAACAAAAACATCTCCATCATTTGACAAAAAAATATTATTTGGATATAAATATAGATGTTTTGTAATTGTTTGAAATTTTATTTTTAGTTAATTTTAAAAAATGTTTGGCTAAGGTAGTTTTTTGTTGTTTTAAAACAGAGTTTTCAAACAGTTACAGTTTTGTTTAACAATTTTTTTTATAGGAGGTATTATGAGAAAAGTATTTGCTTTTCTTTCTTTCTTTCTAACAGGAAACATCATGCTTTATGCAGATAATATTCCTGTTGGAGATTTAATTCCTGTTGAGTCTGTTCAGACCAACACTATCAATCCAGTTGGTGGGGTTTTAAATCCATGCTCTTCTTCAACAAATAGTTGTACTCTTCAAAACAAAGGGTGTTTACCAAAACCAAATGGAGGCTATTTTTGTTATGGTTGTTTGTCTGGCTATACATCTGTAACTCAAACAAATGGTTATGTTTGTATTGTTAATTGTGATGCTTCTAATGATTGTACAGATGAGAATCGAGAATGTAATTGGAACTCTACATCAGGTATCACTTGTGGAGATTGTTTAGAGGGATTTGTAGAATTTAATGGTTCTTGTAAAAGACCTTGTGAGATAACTCAAGAGAGTTGTGGAGAAAATCAACTTTGTAATGATGAGATTCATTTAGGAGAGGCATTATGTGTTTATTCACCTCCATCTAATTTAAGTGGTCATGGTGCTGTTTTATGCTCTAATAGTGATTTAAGTGGAGTTTGTACAAATTATACACAAACAATAGAGGTAACTCCACAATATACAATCACTCATGAAGTAAACTCAATCTATTTAGAAAAGGGTTGGGAGGCATATATTTGTGACTCTAATCACTCTTGTGAATACTATTCAGCAGAAAATGAGACAATAAGGGAATCTATTCAAAAAGAGAATATAAGTTATGTATCAGTTCAACCAATAGATGAGGTTGAGTTTAGAAAATATTATCCAGAAAGTAGATATGTAAAAATATATAATGAGACTGGTGAGGGAATTGTATATTCAACTGTTTCTAATTATGTTCAAAACTATTTTGTAAACCAACAAAATATAACCTCAATATCAATTGAGGCTGGTTATATTTTATTTGTTGAAGATAATAATGATTTAGGATTTTTTCTTGACCCAAGAGAGCTTCCAGTTGTAAGTGGATATGATTTTGGAGCAAATAATTCAAAAACTCGTTATCAATTTGATTTATCAGACTATGGAATGACTGAAGTAAAGAGTTTTATGATTGTTCCAAATAGTAATTTAGATTTGAGTGAAATTGAGCATGGGGCTGTTTTTTGTAATTCAGCATATTCAGAGTGTTATCACACAACAGACCATCTTGTTTTTAAGTCTGGAGATCCATATAAAACAGGATTGAGTGGAGATATTTTAACAAATTTAAGATGGATAAGATATCTATATATTCCAGAGGGTTGGAATGCTTTTTTGTGTAAAACAGAGGATGCAACTCTTGAGGATAAAACCAATTGTATTCAATATTTACAAAATAAAAAGTTTTTAACAATTACATATGATGTTAAAAAAATATATGTGAAACCTGTAACATCAGAAAAAAAAGCTCAATTTTTGCAAGGAAAAGAGTATATTGAGCTTTATGATAGAGCTGGATTTAGAGGTAATGCAATGATTTTTGCAGGAGAGGGAATCTATTCAACTCCTTTTAAATCAATTCAATCTCTTAAAAAAAGTTCTCAGAATGTAAGAGGTTATTTTAAAAAAATCTTTAGTTCAAATATAAAATATTATCAAGAGGATACAAAAACAGTTCCATATTTTATTGAGAACACAAGATTAAAAACTTTTATCACAGAAAAAGCTCTTTATGGTCAATTTTATAGAGATATTGAGAGTGCTAATGATGGATTAAGAGTTAGTTTTAATTTTCATTGTCCAGAAAACACAGATTGTGGAGATGGAATAGTTTCAACACCAGCAACTTGTGAAGAGGATAGTGATTGCTTTGTAAGTGGAAGTTATTGTGATATAAAACAGAATAGATGTGTTTACTATCCAACAGAGAGAAGATATTATTCAGAAGTAAATAGTGATGATTTTAATCTTTACCCTTATGTAATTGTAAGTAATGCAACAGGAACTATTAACAATAAACCTTATAGCTATTACCATTTAAATAATAGAGCTTTATGGAGTCAAATAACATTTTCCATTTCAATAGAATGGGAGGCTTATATCTGTTCAGATCAAGAGAATTTGACTTGTGTGAAGTTTCTTTATGATTCGAATACTCCAACAAAAACACTTCAAGAGTTAATCTCTTCAGCTAATTGGCCACAAACAGCAAATATTGATACAATTTATGTTCAACCAAAAGAAAAACCAGCAGGACAACAGAAAATTGAACAGTATATTGGTTATAGAGAGTATGGAGATCCTGTTAATGGTCAAAATGGGTATGTTGAACTATATTCAGAAGAGAATTTTGAAGGAGATATGGTTATTCTAAACAAATGGAATAAAAATTATAACTTAACTCTTACACCTATTAAATCTGAAAATATTAAATCAATTCATGTTGTTGGAAATATAAGACCAAGATTTAAGGAGTTTAATTCAAGTGAGTGGAGTTTTCTTGATAGACATGATTTTACAGAAGAGTGTATAACATATATAGTTCCAGACTCTTCAATGTGGGGAGGATATACAACTCAAACATATTGTATAGATTTCTCTTTTGAAAATTTAGGTTTTAATCAAAGAGCTGCCTCTGTTCTTGTAAGCAACTCTTATGATGCAAATGGTTATTATGTTGCAAGAGGAATGTTAAAAAATGTTCCAGATTTTGCAACAAAACGTTATCTTTTTGATACTGAAATAACAGAAGATAAAATAGTAGAGGAAAAAAATCAAAACAGATTTTATGATGCCTCTGATTTAGTTTTTGTTGTTGCTCATGGAAAGTGGAGTGATGGAAATGGTTCTAGTCAAAAATTAGATAATAACAATGATGTTAGAAGTTATATGTATAATAGAGAGTTTGGCGGTTCTATTGGAGATGCAGAAACAGAGTGGTATTTAACAAATGCTTGTCAATCTCTTGGTAAAGCAGGGGTTTCATCTCAAGAGGCAATTTTAGGCTATAGAGAGGTTTTTAAAAATGGTCTTCATGGAGTGGGTGGATATTTTAAAAACTCTCAATGGTGGCCTCTTTCTGATTATGGATGGATGGGTGTACAGTTTTGGAATTTTATTCAAGGAATAAAATATTATAAAACTAAACCAATTAAAATAGAACCCTTTACAATTGGAGAGGCATGGAGAAGAGTTTTTTATGATGGTTCTACCGGAATTGATTTTATACATCGTTATGCAGGATATATTGCCCCAGGAAAATGTAGTAATTATGTTCATGGAGATCATTTTTGGGGAACAGGAGAAACAAAAGCAGACCCTGATATAGATTTTATTAGAACTAATGGATTCTGTTATTTTAGTAAATCCTCTGCAAATAATGCCTATTTTACTTTTGATGAAGTTATTCCAGCAGCTCAAGATAGTGAATGGCATGTTTTTACGAAATCAGAGTTACCAAACCCAGTAATACAGTCTCTAACAACTCATTTTGAAAATTCAGAAGGAGCAGTAATTCCAGATGAAGAGAATGGAATGTTCTCTTATGCTGAAACAAACAGAAAAGGGCGTTTGAGTGTAAAAATTGATTCACCAGATTTTCATCCAGATTTAAATGATAAAGAGCATGAAAATATGGTTTATGAGTATTATGAAAAGGCTTTACTTTTTGTTGAAACAAATATTCAACCATATATAAATGATTTATATATTGGAAATGTTTCTGTTTCTTATGGATTGGAACAGGAGTTTGATTATGATGGAAATAGAACAAATGCAGAAATTGATGAGATAGAGTTTGCATTTAGTTATCATACTGGAACAGGTTTCTTTTTAGAAAGAAATGAGATTGTGATTTCATATAATCCTGTTTTAGATAAAATTGTTTCAGTTAAAACAACATTAGATTCACTTCAAAAAACAACAGAAACTGTTGATGGAAAGAAAATTTTTGATGAATTGGCAATTTTAAAAGCAAAAAATCCAGACACAGAGTTTTTTGCTGCCTATAATCTAGTTGATGGAAAATATTATAGACCAGCAATATTTAAAGTTGTTGAAAACTCTATTGAAGTTGAAACTCAATTCTAGGAGGGGAAAATGAAACAGTTAAATATATTACTTTTTATAACTTTAATTTTTTTGTTTGGGTGTGATAAAATTTTGAATGGAGGTGTTGATGTTCCTGAATGTGAATTCCACTCTGATTGTAAAGATAATTATGTTTGTATAACTGGTAATTGTGAAGTTGATTTATGCAAAATTGAGAATTATTGTGGAGAGGGAGTTTGTGTATATGAGTCAGGAGGTTTTGAGCTAGATACTATGATTTCTGGAATTAAATGTGAGTGTGAAGAGGGAAAAAATTTAGGGAAACTATTATATTGTCCTAAAAATACAGCATGTAGAAAAGATCCACGTTTTTGTGAAACATATCCAGAGCTTTGCAATGATGATGAATATGAAAATAAAAGATTTGAAGAATTGGTTGCTCCTGCTTGTTACACTCCAGAACCATGTCAAAATACATTAGAGTGTTTTCAATATCTTACAAGTAATCTTGAAGTAACTGATTTACCAATGTTAAAAACCTGTTATAAAAATGGTTTTTGTGGAGCAAGTTGTTATGGAAATGATGATAACTGTTTTGCAAAAGATGAGTTTTGTGATAAAACAAATCATGCCTGTTATCCAGTTTCAATTTTCATCTGTGAAGATGGGCAATATTTTTCAGCAGTTGAACAAAGTTGTGTTGCAAAATGTTCTCAAGATAGTGATTGTTCAGAACCAGTTGCTCATTGTAATGAGGTAAGTGGAGTTTGTGTTTCAAATTGTACAACAAACGAAGATTGCACAGGTTTTAAATGGTCTGGTGGTTCTGTTTGCAACTCAAATGGGTTTTGTGAGTAGGTTTGTT
>JAFGXH010000184.1 GCA_016936735.1 bacterium | reverse complement strand
TATAGTAAAAATCTACAAAATTTATATAATATATGAATATATTTTATTTCACAAATGAGACAAAATAAAACCAAATTGTTTTGTTATAAGTTGCCACATTTTTAGGAGTTTTTATGACAAATTCTTTTATTTTAGCAGACTCATTTATCCCTTCATCAAAAGTAAAAAGGGGAGTTTATGAGTTATCAATCTTTTTTGCAGGGTTATTAACTCTTGTTGCTTCTGCACAAATCAAAGTTTTTCTACCAGTATCATCAGTTCCATTCACTCTTCAGACTCTTGTTGTATTGATGATTGGAGTTTTATTGGGTTCAAAAAGGGGAACAGCAATAGTATCTAGTTATGTTTTGGCTGGATTAGTTGGTGCACCATTTTTTGCAGCACCAATGTTGATTACATCCGGATATATTTTTGGTTTTGTAGCATCCTCTTTTGTGATTGGAAAGCTTATCAAAAAAGATTCTTATGAGAATATCCTCTCTTTATTAAAGGTGATGACAGTTGGTCTATTAACAATCTATTTTTGTGGTGCTTTATGGTTATCTTTTTTTATTGGAGTTAAAGCGGCGATATTAACAGGTGTTGTTCCATTTATTGCATTTGATATTTTCAAAATATTAGTTGCATCAGTATCAATTCCATCTCTAAAAAAAGTTATCAAATAGTTAATAGTCTGTTTTTCATTTATTTTTGTGCTAACTTGGTCAAACTCTATAGATATTTAAAATTAATCCATTTAATATGTGATAGATATTTATAATTATAGCTATTTTGAGGATTAAAAATGATACCAATAAAAAATATATACTACATGTTGTGTTATGCTTGGGATAAAGTCGAGATGAAAGATATAATAAACATCTCTGTTGATAACTCTATAGATTTAAAAAATCTATTAGCAAAAATATTGATTAGCACAACAAAGATTATTCTAAAGCAGGGATTGAAAAGAGATTATATAGAGAAAACAGAGGAGTTAAGATATATAAAGGGTAGGGTAGAGATATCACATATTGCACAAAGCAGATTCTATCATAAAAAGTTTGATACAGTATGTAGCTATAGTGACTACTCAGAGAGTATATTGCTAAATAGAGTTATACACTCAACAATATTAAGAGTGATAAGGCTTAAAGATATAGATAAAAATATAAAAAAGGATTTATCAAAACTAAAAAGATACTTTAGTACTATAGATATCATTGAGTTGAATAGCTCTATATTTAAAAATATAAACTATAATCGTAATGATGGATTTTATAAGTTTATTATAGATGTATGCAGATTTATATATGAGAATACTCTACCAACAGAGTCAGAGGGTGAGTATCGATTTACAGATTTCACAAAAGATGATAGAGAGATGGGGTATATATTTGAGTGTTTTGTTAGGAACTTTTATAAAGTTGAGCAAACTGATTTCAAAGTTGTCAAAAAAGAGATTATCAAGTGGAATTTAACCTCCTCAAAAGAGAAAGATAACTCATATATTCCACAAATGGTAACCGATATCACACTAGAGAATAGTGAACAAAAGATTGTAATTGATACGAAGTTCTATAAAGAGACATTGACAACTAATTATGATAAAGAGAGAGTTAAGTCGGAGAATCTATATCAGCTATTTAGTTATTTGATAAATCAGGAGGATGGAACAGAGAAGCGATATTCAACAACAGGAGTTTTATTATATCCAACGATAGATACAGATTACACACTCGATTTTGCTTATAAAAATCATAAAATAAAGGTTCGCACAGTTGATTTAAACAAAGATTGGAGTGATATTCATAGTAGGCTCATTGAGATATTATCTGATTAACAATTTTTTTTTGATGTATATTGTTTGATACTTAAGTTCTGTTTTTTAATCTATAGTTTTTGATTTCAATATATCTATAACTAATATAAACTTTTATAATTCCTGTTTCAAAATATCCCTCACCCCCTAGCCCCCTCTCCACTACGTGGCGATGGGGAACAAGATATTAATATATATATCTTATTTTCTATAATAAGAAATCATAATTTCTTCAAGTCCCTCTCCAGGTACTGGGGAGGGATTTAGGGTGGGGGGAATGTTTTTACAAATTCTTACTCTTGACAATAGTAATTTCACTTTAGTTTTTATTAATTCCTATTTCAAAATATCCCTCACCCCCTAGCCCCCTCTCCACTACGTGGCGATGGGGAACAAAATATTAATATATATATCTTATTTTCTATAATAAGAAATCATAATTTCTTCAAGTAAATCTTAATTCATACTCTTGACAATAGTAAGTTTACTTTAGTTTTTATTAATTCATACTCTTGACAATAGTAATTTTACTTTAGTTTTTATTAATTCATACTATTGATAATAGTAATTTCACTTTAGTTTATGCTAATTCGTATTTCAAAATATCCCTCACCTACTAGCCCCCTCTCAACTACGTGGAGATGGTGAACAAGATATTAATAATATATCTTATTTTCTATAATAAGAAATCATAATTTCTTAAAGTCCCTCTCCAGGTACTGGGGAGGGATTTAGGGTGGGGGGAATGTTTTTACAAATTCTTACTCTTGACAATAGTAAGTTTACTTTAGTTTTTATTAATTCCTACTCTTGACAATAGTAAGTTTACTTTGGTTTTTATTAATTCCTATTTCAAAATATCCCTCACCCCCTAGCCCCCTCTCCACTACGTGGCGATGTGGAACAAGATTTTAATATATATATCTTATTTCCTATAATAAGAAATCATAATCTCTTCAAGTCCCTCTCCAGGTACTGGGGAGGGATTTAGGGTGGGGGGAATGTTTTTATTAATTCCTACTCTTGACAATAGTAAGTTTACTTTAGTTTTTATTAATTCCTATTTCAAGAAATCATAATTTCTTAAAGTCCCTCTCAAAATCTTTTTAAGTCCCTCGCCCTTCGGGAGAGGGGTTGGGGTGAGGGGTTAATAGGATTTAGGGTGGGGGGAAATGTTTTTACTAATTCATTCTATTTAAATTATTGGGTGATTTTGGTTACTTAACTGTTTTGATTATTTGAATTAGTGAGTATTTTTGATTATTTTGCTATTTTGATTAGCTGAATTACAGTGTAACATTACTTCTCATTATCTGCTCTAAATGAGATTACCTCATCAAAGTCTGGTTCAAATGATGGGAATAATGCACGAATGATAATTCTTGCATTCTCCATAGGATTTTGATGTGCAGTAAGAAGTCTATTTTTAATAGTTGTATCTGTAACAACATATGCTTTAAATGTTCCAGTTGAGGTACTTTTAACGTGAGAAAAAGGATTCACTTTTGCAACACCAAGGAATGTATCTATGTGATTACCTTTTATTGCACTTCCTGTGTCTGCTGCAAAGAAGTATCCATCATGTGTTCCAACTGAACCATCAGGTAGAGTTATCGATGTTCCACGTGCATCTGGAATATATAAAACTGTTCCATAAGGAATCACATTTGGGTCAACCGCAATAGAACGGAATGGTAACACATAATATCTTGAACCACGACCAAATGGTCCATCAGATATTGCAAATTTGTTTTTCTCAACGGTAAATTTATTTGGATTATACCAACGTGAACAATCTGGTTTGAACGCATCTGTTTTACCAGCATGTCCATATAAAACATACTCACCACTTAAAAGTTTAACTCTTACTGTTCCCTGCATTGCAGATCTACACCAATCCTCAAGTGTTAAATAAACACCAAAAGAGTTTCCTCTGATGTCTCTTATTGCAACACCACCTGCTGCCGCACTTGCTTGATGTAGATTATACCAAGTTGACCATAGTGTGTATGATGTTGCACCACTTGTACTATATGCTGGGAAAGAGAATGAGGAGGTTGGGAATGTTTCAGCATGTGATGATGATGTTATAGAAACTGTAAGTGAATATGAACCCTTCATCTCTCCATTATCAGAAAGATATGTATCCATAACAAGATAGTATGTTCCTGGTTGTAGTGTTGCTGTGATATTTTTGTCCCCTCTTGTTATCAATCCTGGAGAGTTAGCATTCAATGATTTAATCAATTGAAGGTCAATATCTGTTCCAGATGGTTCTGGAGTTGCTATTGCAGCACTAAAGTATGATTTCTCTGCAACAGTAAAAACATAAAGATACTCAGGTCCTCCCTCATTGATATCATTTGGAGGATAGGTGTCAAAACATTTCATTGTTGAGTTTCTTGTATCTTTTGTATCTGCGTATGTAAATGGAAGTGTTACTGTTCCATTTGGAGTTCCAGATAAATCGATTGCACTTCCTCTATCACAACTTACATTTGTTGGTTGAATAGATACTGTTAACTCATATTTACCCTTCTGTTCAACACCATTTAATACATAAGTATCCATAGATAGATAGTATGTTCCAGCACGGAGACGAGACTCTACTCTGTAGTGTCCTCTCTCAATCAATCCTGGATTAGATCTATCAAGTGAAGTAAGAAGATGTAGATCTATGTCTGTGTTACTTGGTTCTGGACTTTTTATATATGCAGTAAACAGAGCATCCTCTTGAATAGTAAAAACATAAAGATACTCTGGACCACCCTCGTTTAACTCATTTGGTGGATAGTTGTTAAAACATCTTAATGTTGCACTCTTTGTATCTTTTGTATCTGTGTAGTTGAACGGTAATGATAGTGTTCCATTAGATCTTCCTGATAAATCTATTGCATTTGCTCTTGAGCAGGATAATCCTAAACCTGTATCTAAATCACCATTATCAACACCAGAGCCTCCTCCACCATTATCAACTGGATTAGGATCTGTTACATCTCCAGGGTCTGGAACAGTTGAGTCACCAATACATCTACCACTTGCACAAACTTGACCTGTTAAGCAGGTCTTTTCAGCAACATATCCATAACAGCCGGTTGATTCATTAAGCTGACAACTCTCAATTTTATTTCCTGAACAACGTAATACACCTTTTATACATTGATTTGTACATGTTATAGAGCTGTTTGCACAAACACCATTTCTACAGGTTTTACCCTCTTCACAAGCATTTGTATTTCCCCACTCCATACAGGAGTCTGAGTTGAACTGTCCACACTGTTGAACATACTCACCAGAACAGCGAACCTCACCCTCTCGACACTGCTCTCTACATTGAACATCTGCACAACCATTGATTGTACAAATCTGATTATCTCCGCAGTTCTCCTCTGCTTTCCACTCAAAACAGCCATCATTATCATAATCAATACATTTCATAAGAGCTGTTTCAAAACAGATATATGAGTTTTCAATACAGTCATGATGACAAGCACCACTTATGTTTTTTACACAAGTACCAGCCTCACATCTATCCTCAGCAGGACAAACTGCATCAATAACCAACCTATTGCAACCATTGATTTTTTCACATCTTGCTGCAATCTCTGTCTGATTTCTATTAAAACAACCACCAGCATCTAATTCGCACTCATCAACACATGCTGGTTGATCTAAAATATTAACTCTAATCTCTTGGATTGCACCTGGAATTAAAACTCCATTAGCATTATAACCCTTTACCTGAAGAACACGCCATCCAATTGTATTGAATCTATACTCAACTTTAAACTGAGTTGAGGCATCTGCAGACTCTCCTAATTGATATGTATCATCTGCAAAATATTTAACCATTTTTACATCACCAGAGACTGATGCTGTAAATGTTGCAGGATTTGGTGACTCTCCATTATCTGTTGGATTGATAAATCTTACTGTTCCTGTTCCAGCATTTGTTGGTGTGAAAGATATTCTATGTTCCGCACCAGAAACAAGATTTCCTGCTGCATCATAACCTTTTGCAACAACATTTCTAACTCTATCAACACCAACAAAACTATAGGTTGCTGTAAAGTTTGTAGATTTATCAGTTGATTCGCCAAGAAAGTAGGTGTCATCAGCAAAATATTTAACTTTAACAACATCACCAGTAGTTTTTGCTTTAAATGTAACAGGGTTTCCAACAGTTGCACCATTTTGTGGCTCTAAAAATTCAACTGTTCCCTCACTTGAGTTACCAAGAAGAAGTGTCCAATAGTACTCCCAATTCCAATATGGGCCAGGGCAGTTTCCATGATGACGAACAATATGGCTTTTATCAAGAGATACTGTATATGTCTCTGCTAACCATTTTACCAACATTGCAGATGCTTGATACTCTGTTTCAGTAAAAAGATTTTTAGTTGAACGACCCTCATGTTCAATCCCAATAGAGCGACCATTTAGGTTTCCTGCATGCCAAGCAACATCTTTGATTTTTACCATTTGAGTTATTTCACCCTCTCTTGAGATACAGTAGTGAGCAGATGTTGGTCCATAGGGTGGATTATGTTTTTGTGCAAACCAACCAACACACCCCTCATAGGTTCCCTCTGCTTGGTGAATAACAATTGTATCAATATCTGCTGCTGTTCTATTTGCAACTCTAAAATTGGTAGAGTGTGCAGGAACCCATCTAACTCCTGATGGTGCAGATGATGATGGTAAAACAGGAATAGTTGTGTCATCTGTTGTAAATGTCAGTTTTGATAAATCAACAGCCTTTCCCTGAATATGAATTGAGTCATCTCCAGATTCAATTTTATAACCCATCTCAATATCTTTGAACATTTTCAAAACAAAACGTTCTGAATAGTATTTTAATGCAGTTGGAAAATCTAAATAGACAACTAAAATAGGAAAATAGTCCTCAATTGAGGCTATTTTATAACCATTTTTAATAAACTCTGACTCAACTCTTTTAATAGAGGCTGCAGCCATCTCAATATTAGTTTTATAGTCAGATATACCTTTAAAAGAGTCAACCTTTAATATTCTTGCTCCTGTGTCAATAGAGTCAAGAGTTTTTAAAGATCTTAAACCCATAATACCAAAACGTCCCTTTTCATTAGAATCATCTCCTGTATCTGAGGAGTATAATGGATCCCAATTACTGTTTCGATAGGCTAATGCTTTAAGAATCTCTGATGGAATCTCATATTTTTTCCCAATGGAATCAAATGAGTCATCCATCTCTTTAAGTGTTGGAACACCATAAAGAGTTCCAATAAAAATAAATCCTGCTAATAACAACAAGACTCGATTCATAATCCCTCCAAATAAATCACCCATTTTATTTTACATAAAAGAGACTATTTATACATCAGTCAAAAGGCTGATATATCTTATAAAAGCTACTCTATTTACAAAAAAAACACAAAAATAATTAAATTTATCTGCTTTTGAGTTAAAAATTTACATTGCATTATAATATTAATAAAACAAAAATAGATTTTGTATTTGACAAGAGAGAGTGAGTGTATTAGATTCATATAAACAACAAATTATATATATTTGTTGTTTTGATAATAGCAATTTTGTATAATTTGATGATTAGATATTTATTTGTTACTATTCAGTGAAAACTGGTTTTAGTTATTTTTAAAAGAACCCCCACCCTAAATCCCTCCCCAATACTTGGAGAGGGACTTGAAGATATTATGATTTATTATTATAAAAAATAATT
>JAFGXH010000183.1 GCA_016936735.1 bacterium | reverse complement strand
TCTTTCAGGTTTAATTATTGGAGCTGGAGTTGGTGCAACTGCATCTATTTTAATGAATAAAAGAAGGGAGGCAATAAAACAGCTCTCAAAAGATCCACAAAAATTGGATAATTTTCACAAAACATTATATGATTTCTATGAAAAAATAAAATTATTACGAGATAATCTGAAAGAGAATGTTGATAATATGTTGAATTATATAAAAAGTGAAGAGGATGAGTTTAAAACAGATTATCCCCACTTCCCTTTAGAGTTAAAATTAGTTAAAATGGCAGGATTAATAGATGCTCATCTACTTAATAGATGGTCAACTCTTCCTAAAGAGAAAAAATATATATCAATATCATTTTTAGGCTCCATTGATCTATCAAATTTACTAGAAAATGAGTTAAATATGGAGTTTATAATAACAGTTATGGAGAGAGAACGCTGTTTTTCACCCTCTATTATTGAAGCTATTCGTGGGTTTTATAAATATTTTAAAATACCTGTTTTAGAGGAGAAAAACCTAAAAGATAGTTACAATGATAGTGATTTAAAAGCAATGGAGTTTTTTTTAGAGGATTTTATCAAATCAAAATAGAGTAAAATAGTATATCTTATCTATTTATTATGATTATAATTTTAATTCAAAAAAATATTACTATTTTTTAAAATTTGTTAATTTTGCTAAAACTCTACCAAGTTGTATTTTGTTTTCTGTTTTAAATTTTAACAAATCTTCTATTTTTTCAAAAATAATTTTATTATCTTTTTGAGAGAAAAAAAGAAACTCCCCCTCTTTTAACTCCTGCTCCCAAAGATTCGAAAGATAGTACTCCCCATTAACATTTATCCATGCATAGTGTGGATATCTAAAAATTGGATGAAAATCATTTTTTACAATATACTCTTTAGATATAAATCTTAAAAGCTCAATAGAGAAGTTTTGAGATATATAGCTACCAGATGAAAAATCCTCAATTTTTTCAAGTATTGGTATATTAACACTGTTTTCTGTTGGGATATCTCTTTTAAAATCTGATTCTGTATTGCTAAATTTTACAGAAGCCTCTAAAGGCTCTATAAAAAACCAATATAGATCTACCCCAAGATATGATAAAATTTTATATAGTTGCTCCTCTGGAATATTTTTTCCCCTTGTTGGAAAAATTGCCTCTCCATTTGAATCTAACTTCATCTCTTCGAGAGTATTTGTGATATGATAGGCTGTATACTCATCAACTCTTAACTCATCTCTTAAAACTGCAACTTTATCTCGTTGAAACTTATCCTCTTGATATTTCCCAAGTTTTTTAAAGTATGCTTTGAAAGCTTGATCTATTTTCTCTCTGACAAAATGTTTAATCTGATAATCAGATTGAGATTTGTTTGTATATTTTTTAAATATTTGTTCTAAGTTACTCCACATGTTACACCTCTATAACATTCACAATTTATAGTATTTATTGTATTTTGTCAACACCATTTATTAAATTTTTTAGAAAAAACCGCTTTAGACAGCTTTTTTTATAAAATATTCAATATTTTTTTCCTATTAAACAGAATAATATAATAATTATCTTAATTTAAATTGACACAAAATAATAATTATTTTTTTGTATTTTGTTATAAACTTTTTACTTGACAAAAATATATTAAGTTTGTATATTTGAGATAGGTGATGTTTATTAATAATAAAAGGAGTCAATCATGGCAAACAACACAAAAGGGAATTCCAATAACAATCACAAAGCAGATCAAAAAAATCACAACAACACAACACTAGACAAAAACAATGAGTCTTACAAAAAAGCTCAAGACAATCATGCAAATCAGAAAAATCCGAATAAAAAGTAAAATTTATTGGAAGAAATAGATAGAAATCTATTTCTTCCTCATCTATTAAAAAAAATTCTAATTTGTATCTTTTATAACTTAAATAACATAGATTTTAAGCTATATTTTTTATTGGAGAGTTAAATGAAAGATTTTGAAAATATTTTTAATCTTTATATTGAGGCTGGAGCACCAGTTTTACAAGTTGTTACATATGAATGGGAAAGATTATATGGATTCTCTATTAAATTATCAAAAAAGCTGAATATATCTGTTTATGTTTGGAGTAGTTCTCTAAAATTAAAAAAGTGGAATTTTTCTACAAATAGTTTTACCGAAGATTCAGATTTATCAGATCCTTTAGATATTTTGGGTTGGTTCTATAATTTAGAAGAGCAATCTATCTTAATATTGGAGGATTTTCACCCATACATAAAAGAGACTAATAGCGAAGTTATTCGATGGATAAGAGAGATAGCAAAACCAAAAAGTAATAATAGGAGTAAAACTCTTATTATTCAAACCCCTTTTCTAATAAATGTTAGAGAGTTTGATAAAGAGATTCCTATATTAGAGATCCCATTACCAGGGGAAAAGCAGCTTTTAACAATATTTGATAGAGTTACAAAAGATATTGATGAGAAAACAATAAATGATAATGAAAAAAGAGACATAATACAGGCCACACTAGGAATGAGTGTTATGGAGGCTGAGTTATGTTTTAAAAAAATTATTGCTGAAAAAAAACGATTAACTAAAACAGAGATTTCACTAATTATAACAGAGAAAGAGCAAATTATAAAAAAAGGTGGTGTTTTAGAGTATTTTCATCCAACAGGTAATTTTAATGAGGTTGGTGGGATGGAATTACTAAAAGATTGGCTTTCTAAGAGAGGAAGAGCCTTTAGTACAGATGCAAAAGATTTTGGATTAACTGCACCTAAGGGGGTTTTACTTCTTGGAGTTCCTGGTTGTGGTAAAAGTTTATTAGCAAAAACAATCTCAAATGAGTGGAATCTTCCTCTTATTAAATTTGATTTGGGAAAGGTTTTTGCAGGAATTGTTGGAGAAAGTGAATCAAATATGAGAAAAGCTTTACAATTAGCAGAAACAATCTCTCCATCAATTATGTGGATTGATGAGATCGAGAAAGGATTATCAGGAACTGCAAGCTCTGGAGAAACTGATGGAGGAACTACATCAAGAGTTTTTGGAAATCTTTTAAGTTGGATGCAGGATAAAAAAGAGCCTGTGTTTATAATTGCAACAGCAAACAATATAGAAAATCTTCCACCTGAACTTTTAAGAAAGGGACGTTTTGATGAGATATTTTTTGTTGATCTTCCCTCTTCTGAAGAGAGAAAAGATATATTCAAAATACATATCAACAAACGTAAAAGAAAACCAAAAGATTTTGATTTAAATATTTTAGCACAAAAAACAGTTGGTTTTTCTGGAGCTGAAATAGAGGAAGCTATAAATGAGGGAATGTATATTGCCTATAATAATGGAGATGATTTAAAAACAGAGGATATTGTTGAGGCTGTTGAAAAAACATATCCTCTATCAAAAACAATGAAAACAACAATTGATTCATTAAGAAAATGGGCAACTGTTAGAGCAAGAATGTCCTCTAAAAATAGACCAGAAGAGCTTCCTGATGAACAAAATGATGTTCCAAAATTGAAACGAGAAGAAAGAGAGAATCCATTTATTTGTTAGGTATGAAATGGCAAAAGATAAAAAATATTTTAAAGAACAATTGAGTAATGGTGATTCACTATTTTTTGAAAACTATTACAAAAAAGCAGCAAATGGACTCTTAAATAGGACAAGAGACTCTTTAAGGCCCTATTTTGAGTTTCTTGAACAGGCAATTAAATCGGAGGAGAAAAAAGGAGATTATGAGATCTCTTTTAGATTTATATATCAAATTAATTTATTTTCAGTAACACAAAGAGTTTTTCTTGATAAACTATCTAATATCTTTAGGATTAAATATGATTTTGATTTGCTAAAAGAGGAAGATAATAAATTTATTTATAATTCTCAAAGTGAAATTGTTAAATTTAATAAATCTGATTGTCAAAAAGATGGTGATTTTGTAATTATAAATAATTTACGTTTACTACCTTATGAAAATGAGATTATAGAGTTAAAGGGAGATGAGGTTGAATTTAGTATTGTAAAAAGAGAGTCTCCTAAAATAGAGGATATCCTTATTTTAAATTCTAATAAAGTAAAAATTAAAAATATTGAAGAGAGAAGTGATAAAATAGTTTTAGATGTTGATTTTGAACAAACAATTAAAACTATTAAATTAAATGATTTAGAGATATCTCATTTTGAAATAGAGTTAATAAAACCCAACAAACTATTTGATGATGATAAAGAGTTTGAATTTGAAGAGGAGAAGGGAAAATATATTGTTACATCTCTACCAAAATCTAAAAAATTGAAAGATGAAAATGACTGTTTTTATAAGTGGGATAAGATTACTAATAGAAAGAATCAATATAAAGATAGTTATTTTATCCAACTAATTGATGATGAAGAGGATGAAAGTGATTTCATCTCAAAACAGATATCTGACTACTTTTTTGATGATATGATTGAGGAGATATATCAGGGAGAAAAAAGTGAAAACAGAATTAAAATTAAAAGCAGAATTGAAAAAGATAAAATTCTTGAGCTTGAAACAAAACCAATTGAAAATAAAAAAATTAAAATGGTTGTAAATGTTCATAATTTAATACAACAAAAAAAATCAATTGAGCTTTTAAATAGAATGCCTGTTTTAGAATATCACCATAATTTATTAAAGCTGTTTGAAAATTTTGAAAAAAATAAAGTCTGGGATGATAATACTCCAAAAGAGATAAATGAGTGGTTTATTCTTAAAAATTTAGATAGAAATGGCACAAAAGAGCAAAGAGCTTTTGTTAAAAAAGCAATGGGAAGTAAAGATTTTGCAATACTTGAGGGACCTCCTGGAAGTGGCAAAACAACCGCTATAATAGAGTTGATCCTTCAATTGATTAAGGATAAAAAAAGAGTTTTACTTTCTGCATCAACTCATGTTGCTATTGATAATGTTCTTGAGAGAATAAAAGAGTATAAAGAGGTTATTGCAATAAGGGTTGGAGATAAAAATAGAATTAGTGACTCAGTTAAAGAGTTTCAACTTGACAATAAAAAAGAGCAGATTAAAAGTGGATTTAAAAATTCAATTAATGATGAGTTACTTGAACAACTAATTTTAGATAGTGCTAATTTAGTTTGTGGAACAACAATGGGTATTCAACAGTATCCAAAAATAAAAAACCATATTAAAGATTTACCAATTTATCCAGAGTTTGATTGTTTGATTATTGATGAATCAAGTAAAACAACTTTTCAGGAGTTCCTAGTTCCTGCACTATATGCAAAAAAGTGGATTCTAGTTGGAGATATCAAACAGTTATCACCATATATTGAACAAACTCATATTATTCATAATTTAGGAATTATTCTAAGTAATGAGGAGAAAAATGGGTTAAAAATGGCTTTTAAAAATTTTTCTAGAGATAAGAAAAATGATGATTATAAAAATAGTGATGATAATAAATATGTTATCGAGCTATCATCAAAAGAGATTAAAACATATTTTGATTGGTATAG
>JAFGXH010000182.1 GCA_016936735.1 bacterium | reverse complement strand
ATTAAAAAAAAATCAATAAATTTTTTATTGCTACCCAATATAAACACAAAAAATACATAATAAAAATTAAAAAAGGGTTGATAAAATATTTTATCAACCCAAAAATATATATCAACTTCAGTGGGTTAAAACCCACTATTCATTAAAAAAAACAGAAAAATATTAAATAGTTAAGAAATTATCTAATTTCTTTCTATAACTAAACAAAAAGTTTTTTAATTGCAGCCTCAAGTTTACCTTTTGAGCCCTCTCTCTCTTTTAATTCATAACCAACACGAACAATAGGTTTGTTAACTTTAACAATACGACCTAAATCAATTGGTGTTCCACTTAAAATAATATCAGCCTCTATATTATTAATAGTTGTCTCTAAATCTTTTACCTGCTCATCACCATAACCCATTGCTGGAAGAATATTCTCTCCAATGTTTGGATATTTTTTGTATGTATATGCAATTTTTCCAACAGCATGTGGACGTGGGTCAGCCATTGAACCAACTCCAAATCTTTTTGCTGCAACTAAAGCTGCACCAATTTTCATTTCACCATGAGTTAATGTTGGACCATCCTCAACAATAAGAGCCTTTTTATTTGTGATATCTCCATCAAGAGTAAGTTCTGAGTCTGCCTCAACAACAACAGCATTTGGAGCTAAACGTTCAATATTTTTTTTAACAAGTTCAATATCTTCAGCTGTTGCAGAGTCCATTTTATTAATAACTACAACATCAGCCATAACTAAATTTGCCTCTCCAGGATAGTATGATACTTCATGACCTGCACGAAGTGGATCTACAACAACAATTTTTAAATCAGCTTTATAGAAAGGCATATCATTATTTCCGCCATCCCATAAAACAAGATCAGGATTATCAATTGTCTCTGCAATTCTTAAAATCTGTTCATAATCAACGCCAGAGTAGATAACATTTCCTGCTGCAATGTGTGGTTCATACTCCTCCATCTCCTCAATAGTACATTTATGTTTCTCAAGGTCTGATATTTGAGCAAAACGTTGAGCTGTTTGAACCTCTAAATCACCATAAGGCATTGGATGGCGAACTGCAACAACTGTTTTCCCCATTTTTTTAAGAATATCATAAACAAAACGTGTTGTTTGTGATTTTCCACAACCTGTTCTTACTGCACAGATAGATATAACAGGTTTTTTAGATTTTATTGTTGTCTCTTTTGTTCCAAGAAGTCTAAAGTCTGCACCTAAAGCATTAACAAGAGCAGATCTATTCATAACATAAGGATATGGAACATCACTATAAGAGAAAACAACCTCATCAATAGACTCTTTTTTAATAAGATTTGCCAATTCTGATTCATCAAAAATTGGAATACCATTTGGATAAAGATTTTTAGTTTTATTTGCTAAAACAGCAGGATATTTTCTACCATCAATATCTGGAATTTGAGTTGCAGTAAATGCAATAACATTATACTCCTCGTTATCTCGAAAATAGGTATTAAAATTGTGAAAATCTCTACCAGCTGCTCCCATAATAATAACTCTTCTTCTCTCCATAAACTCCTCCTTCCTATTGTAAAAAAACACTGAATAAAGTATACAACATACTCTTTAATTGTCAAGCAATTTCAACTATTTTATTTGTTAAATAATTGAGAATTTTTATCCTATTTTTCTTGTGTTTTTAGAGTGTTTTTAAACAATATTAGGTATAAAATATATCACAATAGTTTAGTTGAAAAAAAAACATATATAGTGTGATATTTTTGAAAACATAAATAATTTTATGGCAGATTCTATTTTCATAAGTTACAATTTTACGAATAGTTAATATAGCTGTTTTTAAAATTTTTAATAGTAGAAAATCTATTTTTAGATTTTCTTAAAAAATATAGAGATTAAGTAAATAAAAATAATAGATAATATAGATAATATTTTTGGTTGATTATAGTTTGTATATATTATAGCAACCAATTATAGTGATTAGATAAAATTAGATAGAATATTTTTAGCCATGTTTGGAGGTATTAAATGAGTATGATTGAGTATGTTGGGAGTTATGTTCCTGAAAAAATTATTACAAATGATGATTTAGTTGGATTATTCAAAACAGATTTTGATTTAAAGGATTGGATTGTTTCAAAACTTGGAGTTATTGAGAGAAGAGAGAGTGAGATTGTTCCATCTCAACAGGGATATTTTGCAGCATTAGATGCAATTAATAAAGCTGGTGATATTCAAATCGATTTTATTATTGTAAACACATTTTTTGGTGATTACTCTCTTCCACAGACATCCACTTTAATTCAAAGAAAACTTGGATTAGAGAAAGCTTTTGCTTTTGAGGTTAATATGCCCTGTGCTGGACCAATATATACACTTTCAGTTGCAGATATGATGTTAAAATCTGGAAGATATAGATATGGTCTATTGGTTGGTGTTGATAAAATAAGAGATTTGATAGATCCAGAGGACTATTTAATGAGTGCACTTTTTGGAGAGGGTGCAGGAGCTGTTATAGTATCAAATAATAATAGTGATAACAAAGGTATAGTAGATTTTTATTTAGGTTCATATATTGATGGTGATGATAGTGATGAAAACTACTCATTAAAAGTTTTATCAGGAAAAGCCAAATATCCAATTCAATCAAATAGTAATATTAATCAATATCTTTTTATGGATGGAAGAGAGGTAAAAAGATTTATTGTTGAAAAACTTAACTATACATTTGATTGGTTATTATCAAAGCATCTTGATTCACTAGATGAGCTTGATTATATAATTACACACCAAGCGAATAAAGTTGTAATTGAGAGAATTTTAGAGAAACGGGGAGTTCCAACAGAGAAACTTCGTACAACAATTGAGTATTTAGGAAATACCGCCTCTGCCTCTGTGTTTATAACTATTGCGAAGCATTTTGAGTGTTTTAAAGAGGAGAATAAAAATATTCTTATTTGTGGAATGGGTGGTGGATTAACTTGGGGAGGAATTCTTTATAGAACTTAATTTTTTGTTGGGAACAAAAATTTTTGTTCCTTACAGATTTTTCACTGTTCATGTAGATTTTTTTTCTTTATAGTAACAATAGAATAGATCAATAAATAAATAAACAGCGTGGTTTTAATCTGCTGAATAGTTACAACAGAAAAAACTCTCTCCCCTCGCCACGTAGTGGAGAGGGGAAAATTTACGAAGTAAATAGGGGTGAGGGAGATTGGAGAATAAATAAATGAACACTATGATTTTAATACTACAAAGTATACTCTGTAGTTTTCAAACTATAAAATATTAGATTTATATTGTTTGTTCACTATCAAGAAGAATTGTTACAGGACCATCATTAATTAATGAGATATCCATCATTGCCTGAAAAACCCCATTTTGAACTCTATTAGGATAGGCATCTTTAAATTTTTTAATAAATTGGTAAAAATTTATTGAGGCATCTCTTACATTCATCGCTTTTGTAAATGATGGTCTTCTTCCATTTTTAGTATCTCCATAAAGTGTAAATTGAGAAACAATTAATAGCTCTAAATCAAGCTCTTTTAAAGAGTGATCAAATTTCCCTTTATCATTCTCAAATATTCTTAACTCTAATGTTTTTTTTACTATATAATCCATGTCTTTTTCGGAATCATCATCTTTAAGGGCAGCAAATAGGAGAATCCCTTTTCCTATTTTTGCAAAAGTATCACCATTAATAATAACAGATGCCTCTTTTACTCTTTGAATAACAGCTCTCATACTACTCTCTTATCCTCTAAAATATAGTTTTAATTATAACAGAAAAAACTATCTTTTACAAATAACTTTATTCTATTCTTTTTCTGTTTATAACTATATACATTGAAAATATTTTAAAAATATTATAGAATTGCCCTTTATCATCTTTGAGAGGATAATTATGGGAAAATATTTTAGAATTTTTATCTATATGCTTCTATTATCATTCACTTTAGTTGCAATAAATAATGCATTTATATTAACAAAAGCAATGGCGATATATCTTTATATATTCTACTCAATTGAGACTATTGGTGATTATGTTATATTTGCAATGATATCATATTTTCCAATTATATTTATTAATGGTTTTGTTATTGCTGGTTTGAAAAAAATGCTGGAGGTTGATAAACCTAAAATAACATTTTCACTCTATATTGTTCTGTTTAATGCTATTGATTATCTTTATGTTATGATGATTCACTCTGCAAGACCAATTACACAAGCATTAATATTATTAGGGGTTAATCTACTATCTCTTCTTGCACTTCTATTTATTCCAAAAGATTATAAAGATGAGCAAATTGGTTTTGAAGAATCAAACACAAACAGTGAGGCAGCATCTGTTGATGAAAAAAAAATAGAAAAAACAGAAGAGATATCTTCTGAGCAAAATAGTTAAAAAAAAGAATCCCTACCCTACAGTTCGACTTCGCTCACTGACCGTTTCTTTTTATAAAAAAAGAAAAGAGTAAAAGAGTTTGAGGGGGACTTGAAGATATTATGATTTATTATTATAAAAATAATTAAATACATTTTATCTTGTTCCCCCTCGCCACGTAGTGGAGAGGGGGCTAGGGGGTGAGGGTTATTGGAGATATT
>JAFGXH010000002.1 GCA_016936735.1 bacterium | reverse complement strand
TTAAAATTATAATAGATACTCATGAAAATTTATGAATATCTATTTTTAATAAAATTAATCTAATTTTTTGATAAAATCTATATAGATATTTTAAACTCTCTATTAGATTTTTATTTTGGAGCTTTTATGCCAGAACAACCTAATCAACCAACCGTTAATCCAATTCTTGAAAAAGTTCATCCTGTTGTTAAGGGGCTTGCAATTCTTAGTGTTTTAGATGAGGATGTTGCTTCAGAGGTTTTTAGAAGATTTACTGATACTGAAATAAGAGAGCTGGGAACATATATGACTGAACTTAGTATGCTTGGTAGAGATCAACTATTAGAGATATTTAAAGATTTTTTATCTGAAGCTGGAGAGGATGTTATAAATATTGGTCAGGGTGGTGAATATTTAAAACGAATTGCAACAAATGTATTAGGAGAGGGAAAGGCTAAAAGACTTCTAGGAATTAGTGAAAGTGATCAACCACGTCTTAAGTCTCTAATTAATGTTGAAGCAAGAACTATTGCTAATCTTATTCAAAAAGAGCATCCACAAACAATAGCACTTATTTTGGCATATACAGATCCCGTAAAATCGGCAGAGATATTAACTCTTTTGGAGGAGGAGACACGTCTTGATGTTGTATTAAGAATTGCAAAATTAGATACAATATCTCCTGAGATTATTCAGGTAATTGAGGAGGCTCTTTATAAAGAGATTAAAGCAATGGGTAGTACAAATATGCAAAAAGCAGGTGGGGTTAATATGGTTGCTGAGATTTTCAACAATATGGATAAAGCAACTGAGGGTGGCTTAATGGAGAATATTGAGGATTTAGACCCAAATCTTGCAGAGGAGATTAAACAGTTAATGTTTGTTTTTGATGATTTAATGCATGTTGATGATAAGGCAATTCAAACAATGTTAAAAGAGGTTGAGAATGATATGCTTATTTTTGCTCTTAAAACAGCTCAACCTGAACTACAACAGAAAATATTTAAAAATATGTCTACTCGTGCAGCAGAATACCTTAAAGATGATCTTGAGATGCTTGGTCCAGTTAAACTCTCTGATGTTGAAAAGGCTCAACAGGGAATTGTTAATGTTGCTTTAAGACTTGAGGATGAGGGTAAAATTGTTCTTGGTGGTAAAGGTGGAGAGCCAATGGTATAGTAATCTTTTTTGTTTTTTTTATAAAAAAACATATAATATTTTACCAAAAAGTAACAGATTGTTTACAATAAAAGTAGTATAATACCCTGTGTTTTATTTAACCTTTTGAGGATTGATATGGAAAAACCAACAGTAAAAAATCAAAATCCAAATTTTTCATCAGGACCATGTTCAAAAAGACCAGGCTACTCATTTGCTAATCTTAATGCAGATATTTTAGGTAGAAGTCATCGCTCTAAATTAGGAAAAAACAGACTTCAATTAGCTATTGAAGAGACAAAAGAGATTCTTGGAATTCCTGAAGGATATAGAGTAGGTATTGTTCCTGCATCTGATACTGGAGCATTTGAAATGGCAATGTGGAGTATGTTAGGTGCAAGAGGAGTTGATGTTTTTGGTTGGGAGGCTTTTGGGTTAGGATGGGCTGATGATATTACAAAACAGCTTAAACTTAGCAATGTAAATGTTTATCGTGCAGATTATGGTCAACTTCCAGATTTTTCAAAAGCAGATTTTAAAAATGATGTTATTTTTACTTGGAATGGTACAACTTCAGGTGTAAAAGTTCCTAATGGTGATTGGATTCCTGCTGATAGAGAGGGATTAACTTTTTGTGATGCAACAAGTGCTGTTTTTGCAATGGAGATTCCTTGGGAGAAACTTGATGTTATCACTTACTCTTGGCAAAAAGTTCTTGGTGGAGAGGCTGCACATGGAATGTTGATTCTATCTCCAAGAGCAGTAGAGAGACTTGAATCCTATACTCCATCTTGGCCAATGCCTAAAATTTTCCGTCTTACAAAAAAAGGAAAAGTTATGGAGGAGATTTTTGAGGGTTCAACAATTAATACTCCATCAATGATTTGTAATGAGGATTATATTGATGCTCTTAATTGGTCAAAATCAATTGGTGGTTTAAAAGGATTGATTGAGCGTTCTGAAGCAAATCTTGCTGTTTTTGAGGATTTTGTTGCTAAACATGAGTGGATTAATTTTCTTGCTGAATCAAAAGAGACTCGTTCTAATACATCTGTTTGTTTTAAATTAGATTTGACAAAAGAGCAGATTGATAAAATGGCAAAGCTTTTAGATTCTGAAAAAGTTGCTTATGATTGCAAATCATATAAAGATGCTCCTGCTGGACTTCGTTTTTGGTGTGGTGCAACAATAGAGAAGGAGGATATTGAAAAACTTCTTCCTTGGCTTGAGTGGGCATACCAAGAGGCAAAAAAATAGCATTTTAGCCTCTATTTAAAAATCAAAAAAATATAATTGAATACTCTTTCTATTATTTTCCCTTCAATCTTTTCTTCTCATGTTTAAGATAAATTTTATATTTTGCCATTATTGGTGCTATTTGAGAATCTTTACTTTCTAAATTAATCTCAATTAAATCTTTTTGCTCTTTTGTTAAATCCTCATCTCTCATTGCTAATGATATAATAGAGTATATTGATATTTTTGAGTTATCTGAAATTGCACCATTTTTTAGAATTTTAACAATCTCTCTATTTTTTTCTGGATATAACTCATTAATAGATTTGTAATTTTTAAATGCAATAGATGAAGACTCTATCTCATTTAAATATTTTATAAAATACTCTGTTGCATCACTATTTTCCATCCCAATTAAAATAATTGTTGCCTTCTGTTTTAAACTTTCACTCTCATTTTTAAATATATTTAAAATTTCACTCTTAAATTCTCTATTTTTAGATTGAATTAAAAAATCTAAAATTCTACTTTTTTGTGTTTTTGTACCTTTTTCAATTCCATTTTTTAACTCCTTTTTGCAAGGGGTTGAACCAAGTTTTTCAAGAGTTTCAAATGATATTTTATAAAGTCTTTCTGTAAAAATATGAGGACAGATATATTGTGTTGCCTTTTTGAACTGATTTTTTCCAGCTGAAAAAATAGCTGCATTTAATACCTCTATATCTGATGAGTTTTTAATTATTTCAACTATTGGAGTTTCATATTTTTTATCTTTTATAACAGCAGAAATCTCTGCACCTAACTCCTGTTTCTCTGGAGCATCAAAATTTTTTAAAAGATTAAGTGTCTCTGAAATAATACGTTTTTTAGGGTATTTATCAATTTTTTCAATCATCTCTATCTGTCTGTTTTTATCAGACTCTTCAGATATTTTATTAAGATAATCTTTTAAACTATCCTCTTTTGCTCCATAAATATTGTTTGAAATTAACAATATTAGAATAATAGTAATTTTTTTTAATCCTCTCATTATTACCTCTAAAAAATAGATTTTATCAAATTTAAATATTTTTAACAATTTTAAAATTAAAAACAGTATATTTATTGACAAATATTTTGTGTTTTTATTCAAAATATTATAGAATCTGATAATTAATGGGTTAATTTTTTAGAGGTATGTATATGGAAAATGAAAAATTAGTTTTAGTTGAAATTAGAGAAAAAATAGCTCTTATTACTATTAATAGAGTAAAATCACTAAATGCTCTTAATAGAGAGGTGATAAAATCTTTATTGGAGGAGATTGATTTATTAGAGAAAAATGGGGTTATTGTTGGAATATTAACAGGTTCTGGTAGTAAAAGTTTTGTTGCTGGAGCAGATATATCTGAAATGTATCAATTTTCACCACTTGAGGCTGCAGAATTTGCCTCTTTGGGACATAAACTTATGAGAAATATAGAGAAAAGTTCAATAATTTTTATTGCAGCTGTTAATGGTTTTGCATTGGGTGGTGGTTGTGAATTAGCATTAGCTTGTGATTTTATTTATGCCTCTGAAAACTCAAAATTTGGATTTCCAGAGGTAACATTAGGAATTATTCCTGGATTTGGAGGGACAGTTAGAGCTCCCTTGAAAATCGGTATTTCAAATGCAAAAGAGCTTATTTTTACAGGTAAAATTATAAATTCAAATGATGCTTTTAATATTGGACTTGTTCAGAAAATATTCTTACAAGATAAACTTCTTGAGGAGTGTTGGAGTGTTGCAGAGAGTATACAAAAAAATGGAGTGGCATCTTTAAAAGTATTAAAATCTATTTTTGCTTCAACAGTTAGTGAAAAAGATTTACTATTAGAACAACAAAGTTTTGCATCTCTTTTTACAAATAGTGAACAAATTGATAGAATGAAAAAATTTCTAAAACTTTTTTAAAAAAAATACGTCAATAGAGAAGTGAGTCAAATTGGAGGCTATTATGAAATCAACAGGATTAGTTATGT
>JAFGXH010000181.1 GCA_016936735.1 bacterium | reverse complement strand
TTCAGGTCAGAAATAGATTCTGACCTGACTATATTATTATTTTTTATTCCAGTTGGGATTGAATCTATTTCAATCCCAACTGCATGTACATTATTCACTCTTACATGTACTCATTTCACACTTACATGTGCATTGTTGCCCCTTACATGTGGGCATTTCACTCTTACATTTGCATTAATCACCCTTACATGAGCATTGTTGACACTTACATGTGCTATATTCACTCTTACATGTGCATTGTTTAACTGCTGTAATGGTTACAATTTAGCTTGCAAACCTATTTTTCACCCTTACATTTATGTTTTTTCCACTTACATTTTGATTTTTTTATGTTACAAACCGATTTTTAGCACTTACATGAGCATTGTGAAGGCTTACATGTGCATTATTCACACTTACATGTGCTATATTGAGTCTTACATTTGCATTTTTCACACTTACATGTGCATTATTCAACTGCTGTAATGATTTTAAATTAGAATGGTTTTATATTTTTTTTAACCCTTTTAGGATATTTAGCATATCATTAATAGTATCTTTTAAAAAAATATAAGATAGTAGTAGATAACTAGCTCCATAAACTAATGATAAAACTAAAATCTCTAAAAAATTTGATTTTATATCAATATTAACAAGATATAAAAGTAATCCAGGCAAAAAAGCAACTAAAAATATGGGGAAAACATCCTTAATCTGCTCTGTGATTTTATAGCCTATTATTTTTCCATTGTAGTAAGCATTCAATGGATATAGTAAAAAATTCATTGAGGACTCAAATATCACCAAAAAGATAACACCATAGGGGATAGATAGAAACATTAGAGTAAACCCAACTATCTTTTTTATAATCTCAAGTTTTAAAAATATATCGGAACATCCCTTTATTTTGTATATTTGTAGATTAAATACATGAAGTGGATACAACATTCCACCTAATGCCAGAATTTGGAGATAAACTATTGAATTTTCCCACTTTTTTGTAAGTAATAGAAGTATAATTGATTTTGAAACCAATATTAACAGAACTGATATTGGAAAAATTATAAAAATTGATAGTTTTATAACTTTCTGAAGCTTTATTTTTAGTTCACTATCACTCTCAATTTTTGAGAATGACGGATATAAAACAGAGGCAATGACAGATGTTAATGTTCCAATTGGTAATGTTTGTAGTTTTTTCCCTTGATCATAAAAACCAACATCTTTTGGGAGAAAATATCTCCCAATAAGTGCGGAGGATGTATTTATGTATATATTCTCTAAAATCGAAGAGAATAGCAATTTAGATGAGAAAGGAAAAAGTCTTTTTATCTCATTTTTATTAAATACTGGTTTAAACCTCCAAGAGCTTGTTAACCAAAATAGTGTTGTTGATAGTGTGGATGATAGTAGTTTCATGATAACTAAAGCCCAAATACCATATCCATGATAGGCTAAAATAGTAGCAACAACTCCAGATATTGATGTTGTTGATATAACATTTATAGATATCTGTTTAAACTTTAACTCTTTTTGAAATAGAGTCTGTTGAATAATAGAGAATGAGCCAATCACAAATGATAATGATACAACTCTTATAATTAATACTATTTGTGGCTCTTTATAAAACTCCGCAATAAATGGGGCAGAAATAAAAAGAGTTAAATATATAATAACAGAGATAAAAATATTAAAAATAAATACAGATGAGTATGTCTCCTCTGTTGAGTTTTTATCTCTTACTAAAGCCTCTCTGAAACCACTATCAATAATTGATTGAGATATTGCTATAAAAATAGCAATCATTCCAAGAAGTCCAAACTCTGATGGTAAAATTAATCTTGCAAGAATAATACCTACAATAAATTGAAGTCCAACATTCCCAAATTTCTCTATTGATGTCCAGAAGATTCCTTTTAAAAAGCTTTTTTTTAGTTCACTTTGATTATCACTCAACTTAAAATCTCTATTATATTTGATTATTTTAAATAAGAGGCTGTTTTGATTTTAATTATAGTTTAAATGGGAATGTAACTGGGAAAGCGGCTCCAGAGAATCTTGCAAAACGCATTCCTCTAACTTTACTTGTAATACAGTTTGCAGCTTTTCCTGCAGCTGGATCAACAGATATGTTTGAAACTGCTCCACTTCCATTAACCTGAAATTTAACTTTTACTGTTCCAGAAACTCCAGCCTTTTTACCACAATCAGAAACTGCTGGTGCAACAGATTTTATAACATTTAAAACTTGATCTTTGGTAAGTTTTTCAGGAAGATTCTCCTCCTTTTTTGTAACAACTTTTTTTGAACCTAAAATATCATCTAAATCATCCTTTTTATTATCTTTAACTGCGACTTTCTCTGTTGTGTCAGTTTTTTCTGTTTTAGTTGTTTTAGATGTTTTGGTTGTTTTAGTTGTTTTAGTTGTTTTAGTTGTTTTTGAGTCATCTTCAACTTTATTTGTATTAGTTGCTACTTTTGTCTCCTCTTTCTCAAGTGTGAAAGATTTAGAATCATTAGATGCAACTTCAAGTTTTCCATCAACATCTTGAAAACCCTCTTTACTTATTTTTAAATTATATTCACCTTTTTTAACTTTAAGTGTAATAGGTGTATCCCCTTTATTCTCTCCATTAAGAAAAACTGTTCCAGATGGTTCTGATTTCAACTCTATTGAAAACATTTTTTCTTCCATTTTATACATCTGTGTTACAGCTGAATTAACTGTTAAAAATTCAGATTTCTCTTCAAAACCATCTTTTGATAGTTTTATACTATAGTTTCCCTTCTCCAAATCAAGAGTAGCTGGGGTAAAACCTTTTGATTCCCCATTGATAAAAATAGTTGCTCCAACAGGATCAGAACCAATTGCAACTTTAAATGCTTCAGATTTACCCATCATTGTTTTGACAACAAATCCAACAGCACCAATTGCAACAATTACCATTATAACTAATGCAATCATTAATCCTTTTTTACCACCTTTAGACTCATTACCACCTGTGTTAAAACTTGCATGTTGCACAACAACTCTTTTTGCATTATTTCCTGCAATATCTCTAAAATCTATTACTTTAGATTTTGATGAAGCATCTGCATCATCATCCTCAATTGATTCACTATTTATAAGTGATTTTAAATCAATTCCACCACCACCTCCAAAAGAGGATAGTGTACTATCTGTTTGAAATGGGGTATCATTTGTTGTAGTATTACTTTTTCCAAAAGGGGAGTTATTATTTCCACTCATACGAGGAACTGTTTCATTATTTGGTGAGTTTTTAAAAAGTGACTCTGCATCAGAGTCATTCAATAGTGACATATTACCAAAAGCTGTTGCTTTATCACCACCATCAACTCCACCAAAAGGATTTTCATTAGCTTTTGGTGAAGAGACAACAAATTTTGATAACTCTGGGATATCTTTTATATACATCCAATCTGCCATACCTGTTTTCCAAGCATTGGTATATTCAGATAGTTTTTGAGTTTGGATAATTTTTTGGAGCTCTTGAAGTTTTAATGGACCCTTTTGTTCTCCATTAATATGAACATACCAATCTGCACCAGTTGGTTGAGGTGCATTTTGTTCATCGGGATTATTCATATCATTATAGCTAAAAACTCTTGTTGCCTGATCATCAAACTCCATCTCATCATTAGCTGTTTGTCCCCAATCTGTATCAGAAAAAGGAGAAGCATCCGCAACTGTTTTTTCATCATCTGATATTTTTGAAAAATCCTCATCTTTTGGATGAATTACAATTTTGTTACCACATTTTTTACAAGTTATTTTAAAACTTTTGTTTTGAACTTTTGAATCATCAACGGAGTATTTAGCTCCACATTGATCACAGATAATCTTCATAACTCCACTCCAAACAAAACAGTTCATCATAAAATATTTTTATACCATTTTCAAGATATTTACCAAAAAAAAGGATTTTAGTTTAAAAAAAGTTAAAAAATCACAATATTCAAAATTTTGACATCATGATAACCATTTTAAGCTAACTACTTAACATATATCTTTAAAAATAGTCAAAAATATTATATAAAAAACTGATAGGATTAAAATGTTATCTATAAAACTATAAAAGCTATAGTAGCTTATAATATTTTATATCTATTTGTCTTAAATCTCCATTAAAAAGTTATAATTTTAAAGACGTTAAATTGTGTAAAAAGTTTCAATCATATATAATAAAATAAATTATTGTAACTATTTAGTAGATTTTAAATTTTAGATAAAAAACTATTTTTTATTTTCTAGATATAAAATAGTAAAAATCTAAATAGAAGATGATATAGGTTAATTACTGCTTAATTTATTGGTGTTTAAAAACTATTTTACTAAAATCTCTACTTTATTATCTTTTTTTAGAGTTGAGAAAAACTCTTTTACTTTTTCTCTTGATAAATCCATACGAATTTTATCCTCTATTCTTTTTTTCTCTTCATCAAAAGAGAGTTTTCTCTCTTCTCTATAGTCTTCAAGTTTAATAATATGATACCCAAAACTTGTCTCAACAACTTCAGACATTTCCCCTTTTTTAAGAGCAAATGCTGCTTTCTCAAACTCTGGAGCTAATTGACCTCTTCCAATCCAATCTCCTATAATTCCACCATTTTTCTTTGATGGTCCCTCTGACTCTTTCTCTGCAACCTCTGCAAAATCTTTCCCTTTAGATTTTTTAAGATTCTCAAGAATCAGATTTATTTTTTTTAAAGCCTCATCATGTTTCTCTTTTGTATCATTTGGAGTCACTTTTATAAGTATATGACGAGCTTTGATTTTTTCTGGTTCTGTAAATTCTGCTGGATGTTCATCATAATATTTTTTTACACTATCCTCTGATACAGTTATTTTACTTAATACAGCATGCTCAATTACCATTTTATTAAGATGTCTTGATTTAATCTCCTCTTTAATTTTATCTTCACTCAACTGATGCTGTTTGAGAAAATTTTGATAATCCTCTTCAGATTTAAATCTTTTTTTGCTTGCTTCAAACTCTTTATTAATATCATCCTCAGAGATAATAAGCGAATTATCTTTTGCATATTTTTGCATCAATTTTTGTCGAATAATATTATCCGTAATATTTATAGCCATTGTTCTTTTTTGAGCCTCTGTTACATGTTGTTTAAATCTCTTAAATTGAGCCTCAATTTTCTCTAATTCAGCAAGAATAGTCTCTTTTGTGATTTTTTCATCACCAATAGAGGCAACAATATCAGGAAGAGTAAATTTATCCTCTTGAACATCTTTTTTTGCACTCTCTTTTGTATCTTTCACAACCTCTTTTTTTGTTGTGTTGATATTGCTTTTTGGAGCCTCTTTAACACAACCCACTACAAGTATACTTGTCAAAAAAAATAGAACCAATTTTTTCATTTAGAAACCTCCATCATAACAGAATTTTAACAATTTAAAAAAAATATTATTCTTATTTTTTAACAGAAGAGAGAAGATATTTAAAATATGGAACACCATCCAATTTTGCATTAATATATTTTTGTTGAAAAATTGTTATAAGAGTGTTTACCCAAATATATAAAACTAAACCAGATGGTAACATCAACATAAAAAATCCAAACACAATAGGAAGAGTATAAAGCATCACTTTTGCCTGCATTTGATCTCCACCCATTGGGGTTGATAGTTTCTGTTGAATAAACATTAATAGTCCAAGTGAGACTGGTAATATATAAAATGGATCTTTATTTGATAAATCCTGAATCCAAAACATAAATGGTTCATTATATAACTCAACTGAGTTTTGGATTGCTCTATAGAGACCAAACCAAATTGGCATCTGAAGAAGCATCGGAAGGCATCCACCTAATGGATTTACCCCATTTTTATTATAAAGAGCCATTGTTTCACGACCCATTTTCTCTTTATCTGAACCATATTTCTCTTTTAGTTTTGTTAACTCTGGTTGAAGCTGTTTCATTTTATGCATTGAAACATAGGAGCTTTTTGTAAGTGGATAGAGAGCCATTTTAACAAGAAGAGTAAGAAGAATTAGTGCAACTCCATAATTTCCAACAAAACCATAAAGAAATAGTAGTAGCCAAAGAATCATTTTTGAAACAACAGCAACAAAACCATAATCAATAACACCCTCGGCCTCAACCTCTTTTAGAAGCTCTAAAATTTTAGGACCATTATAAATATCATATTCAAAAGAGATAGAGCCTTTTGAATCTATTTGGAATGGTTCAGATGAAAGTGTTATTCCAAAATTGTTTTCTGTTTTATTTGAGTTTATTGTATAGGTATCTGGTTTATTCCATTTTATAATAGATGTAAAATATCTTTCATCAATACCAACAATTTTCATGTTTTTCTTTTGAATCGCTTTTTTCCAATCATCTTTATCACTTATTCTCTCTATATCTTCACCCAAAACTCTATAGATAGGATTTTTAACAGCATCTCCCATTGGATCATCTCTTTTTGTATCAGCATGATCATGTACAACTAAAGATAAGTCATAAGCAAAAGATAAAGGTTGTTCATTAAGATTTAGTATCTCCACTTTTAGTTTAATTAAATAGCCATTATCATTTGTGATAGAGTATGTTTTATTAATTTGAAGATTTAAATGATTATAGCTAAAAACAATCTCATTTTCAGTTTTTTTAACTAATTGATAGGGTGTTGTGTTTTTTAGAAAGATAGTATCTTTATCTTTTAAAGATAGGGCATAAGAGTAAAGATTTTTTTCACTCTCTTTAATAAGATTTAGCTGTTTACCAGCTTTATCTCTGTATTTATTGCCCTTAAGAGATAGGTTTTTTAAAGATGCACCAAAATTAGAAAACTCTGCAATGAATTTTTTATTTTCAATGGTAAAAATCTCTTCTGAAACGTTTTCAACCTCTTTCTCATCAATAACAACTTTTGCTAACTCTTTTTTGTTTTCATCTACTGATGTTTTGGCTTTATTACTATCTGTATTTTCCTGTTTTTTTGTAGTTTGAGTCTGTTGAGTAACAGGAACTGGTTTAGGGCCAAACATTGAGTTCCAAAAGATAAAAATCAATGCAGAAATAACAACCGCCAGAATTACATTTTTCTGATTCTCCATAAAACCTCACTATTTTTTATTGTTTTTTTTAGGAATAGGATCATAACCACCTTTTGAAAAAGGATTACACCTTAAAACTCTCCAAATCGATAAAATAAGAGCTTTAAACCAATTAAATTCTTGAAATGCCTCAAGTGCATAATTAGAACATGTTGGATAGTATTTGCAAACAGGTGGTTTTAGTGGAGAGATATTTTTTTGATAAAACTTTATAATTTTTATAAAGATTTTTTTAATCATTACTTTTTATGACCAAAGAGTAGAATATCTCCTCTATCTCCTGAAAGGTGTGATTTAAAATACCTCTTTTTGCTGAAAAAACATAGCTTTTTCCATTTGAAAAAAGAGCACGATTTATTCTAAATAGGGTTCGAAAAACACGTTTATAATAGTTTCTAACAACAGCATTTCCAATCTTTTTCGAAACAACAACACCAAGTTTAGGATAGTTTTCTAAATTTGGTGCAGTCATTAATACCATTGCATCATGAAAAAAAGAATTCCCTTTTTGAACAAAAAGGAATTCTTTTCGTTTTCTGATGCGAAATTTTCTGGGATAGCTGCTATTTTTTGTAAGCGGCTGGAGCAAGACGTTTTCTCCCTTTTCTTCTTCTTGAAGCAAGAACAGATTGTCCTCCTGGTGTTTCGCCTCTTTTTCTAAAGCCATGAGTTCTAACTCTTTTTATCTCACTTGGCTGATATGTGCGTTTCATGAAACCTCCACAATACTAAGTCGGTCATTATTACATAAACATCTTTAACTGTCAAGAATAAAGAGTGTTTTATACTGAATAAACTATTAATAAAGCAAAAAAAAAAGCCCCAAAAGGGGCTCTTTTCTAATGATTCAGGTAGGAATCGAACCTACGACCCACGGCTTAGAAGGCCGTTGCTCTATCCCCTGAGCTACTGAACCTAAAAATCGGGGCAGCAGGATTTGAACCTGCGACCCCCTGTTCCCAAAACAGGTGCGCTAGCCAAGCTGCGCTATGCCCCGACGATGTGCTTACCTTATACAATATTTTTTTTTAAATGTCAAATGTTTTTTTTATTTTTTTCATTTTTAGATGTTTTAATATCTATTTTTCATAAAACGATCTAAATTTCTTTTCTCCTCTTTCTCTTTTATTGAAGAGCGTTTATCATGAATTTGCTTCCCTTTTGCAATACCAATCTCTATTTTTGCATAGTTTCCTTTGAAATATAGTTTTGTTGGAACAGCAGTATAACCTTGACGCTCTATTTTGTTTTTTAATTTTGTAATCTCTATTTTTGATAAAAGTAGTTTTCTTGTTCTTAATGGATCCTGTTTATCATAAGTTGAGAATTTATACTCTGGAATATGAGCTCCAATAAGAAATACCTCTCCATCTTTAACAGTTATATAAGACTCTTTAATAGAGCCTTTTCCAGAACGTAATGATTTTACTTCAGAACCATATAGAACAAGCCCAGCCTCTATTGTATCCTCAATAAAATACTCATGATAGGCCTTTTTATTTGCAGCTATAACTTTGTAGTACATTGTTTGAATCCTTTTATAATTAATTCTGTTTTTATACTAATGAGGCTTGGAGTGATTTAGGCGTTTTCACCGCTTTTTTCTGTTGCTTTTGAGTCTGTTTTACTATTCTCTTCTGTATTTGAGTTCTCATCAGCAGGTTTTTCACCCTCATTCTCCTCTTGCTCTTTCATACGTTTTTTAAGCTCCTCTAATTTATCTTTATCAACCTCTTTTTTATCATCCTCTTTTAACTCTTTGGTCTCTTGTGGATTTTGAAAAGATTGAATCTGCATATCAATATCAGATAAAGCCATAATAACATCACTATTTACACCTAATTCAGGATGAAGCTCTTTGTATTTTTGAAAATACCCTTTTGCTTTTGTAAAAAACTCTTTTTGTTTTTCAGGTTTATCCATATATTTCTCATTTTTTGGTAACTGTTTATAATAGATGTCACCTAAAACAAGAAGATAGTTATCTTTTTTATAGGTTTCAAAAAGATTTTCAAATGTTTTTATAGCATTATCATAATCAAATTCACCTAAATAGCAAAGTGCCAAACCATATTTTGCATTTTGATTATCTGAATCCTGTTTTAATATCTCTTCAAAAAGAGGTTTTGCACCTTTATAATTTAATGAAGACATATTAATTCTTGCCATATTTTTTAAAGCAGGAGAATATTTTGAATCTTTTTTTAAAGATTTTTCATAATAGACTTTTGCAAGATAGCTATTATTTTCAGACTCATAGTACCATCCTAAATTATTCAATATCTCAGGGGAATCTGGAGAGTTTTTCTCTGCAATAGATAAAGTATAAAATGCTAAAGGTTTTCTCTCTGCAATATAGTATATTCTACTAAGATTGTTATAAAGCATTGCATCACCTGGAATCTCTTTTAAAGCCTTTTGAGCAAACTCTTCAGCCTTTTTTATAAGATGTTCCCTTTTTTTAGAGTCTTTTTCCTCTTTTAAAAATTCATGATAAATTGCTAAAAGAGAGACAGCTGCCTCTGCAAAAGTTGCATCTTTTGCAAATAGAGTCTCTAAAAGCTCTGCAGCCTCTTTATATCTTTTTTGTTCTATCAGCATATTTGTAAAAAGAAGATTTGTCTCTTTATCATCCTCTTTAAATCTTCTTGCTTGTATAAAAGAGTTTTCAGCATTTTTATACTCTTTTTTATTTAAATATATCATTGCAGATATATTATAAATATCAAAACTCTCTTTTTTCCCTTTTATTGTTTTTTCTATAAGAGAGAGAGATTCATCATATTTTCTATTTTTATATGCCTCAATCGCTTTTTTTTCATTTTCAGGAGCCTGCTCTATAAGAATCTCCTCCTCTGTTTTTTGTGGTACAATATCTTTGATAACTTTATCATCTTTTTTTTCTACAATTTTATCTCCACCACAAGAGGCTAATAGTAAAATAAAAAGGGTTACTAAATATTTTTTCATGTCTTCCTCACCTATTTTGTTTTTTCTGTTTTTGTTGTTTTCTCTTTTTTATCCTCTTTTTTTTCAGGAAGATTTTTTTTCTCATCAACAACTGGATTTACACTCTCTCTTATGGATGTTCTTTTAAGAACAAAAGAGTCATATGGTTTATCTGTAAATTCATATTTTGCTGCAGGAAAAAGGTTCTGTTTTCCATCAAATTTAACAATTTGACTTGCAGTTTTTCTATACCATTCATTGTACCAATTATGTTGTTGAACAAATGATAATACAGCCTCATAGTTTTTAATTGCTGCCTCATTAAGAGGAATCGCAAGCTCATCAAGCATTTCACGATAAACAAACTGTTCATCCTCATCTAATCCTTGTGGAAGAGGAGCTTTGAAAAGTGTTTCAGCAAAAATATGAGGAGTCTCTCCTAATCGATAAGATGCAGCAACAGACCAAATAGGTGATTCATAATTTAAAACAGCATCAAACTGTTTTCTAACTTCAGGTAGAAGTTTAACCATATCTTTAATATCTTTTTGCATTTTTCTTTCTGTTGCAGTTCCAGATTTATAACTTTGTGTTTTTACTATATTTTCAGATAGTTGAACATATTTTTTATAATCTTTCTCAGCACGAGTAAAAAGAATTTCACCTATAAGGTTTTTGGAACGAATAAACTCTACCTCTTCATTTGAGCCAGCTTTAGGTGAATACTCTATTTTACAAACTTCAACTTTTTTCTTTTTATCCTGTTTATCTGCTTCCATAGCACATTTTTGGTATTTTTTTCTAAAAACATCTAATGCTTTATCAAAAAGTTTTTCACCATCTGCAACAGATTTTTCAGCAACTAAATTTTTTCCACTTTTGATGTAAAGTTCAATTATTTTATCTGTTTTATCTGGATAAAGATTTATATATGTTTGGTAAGCCTCATTAGCCTTTTTTAAATCTTTATTAAACTCATAAATCTCACCCTTTTTAAGTTTTAAAACCTCAATATCTTTTAAACGCTCTAAATCTTTTGATTTTTCATATATTTTTAGATAAACATCAATAAGTCTCATAGCGTTTGTTGTATCTCCTAATGCACCATAAAGGTTTATTGCATTAAAAAGAGCATCAGCAGTGTATATTTGATTCTCTGGATATGCCTCAAGTTTTGCAAAGTAGTCTGCTGCCTCTTTAAATTTTGCACGAAGACTATGAACATTACCTAAATTAAATAGAGACTCTGCAGCCAAAGGAGATTTTGGATAAAGTTGAACTAATCTATTTAAAACAGAGTTAGCAGAGCTTTCATCTTTTGCAAAACCATAGGCAGCAGCAGCTTTCATGAGAGCATCAGGTGCAACATCCATATTATCTTTAAAACGGGAGTCAGCTGCTAATCTTAAAAAATGTTCTGCTGATTCATGATATTTTGCCTCTTTTGAAGACTCTTCACCCTGTTTAAGAATTGATTGTCTTACAAATGTAATTAATTTTTCTTTACTATTATATGTAAAATCTTTATTTTTAAGGAGAATTTCAGACCAATTCTCAATCTCTTTAAAATTTCTTAAACGATTGTATGTATCAAGAATAAGGTTTCCTGCAAGAGATGCAAATTGTGTTCCCTTGTATAGTTTAATAATATCTTGGAAACGAGCAATTGCCTCCTCATAGTGACCCTTCTCATAATATAAACGGGCTGCTCCATAATGAACTTTTGGTTTCTCTTTGTCATCTTTTACAACTTTGATATATGTATCACAAGCTAAAAGATACTGCCTTTGAAGAGATGTAAAATCCTGTTTCTCCTGTTTTACAAGAGCTCCAGCCTCTTTTGACTCCTCAATATTAACTTTTCCCTCTTGAAGACGTTGAATCTCATCTTTCATTAGTTTTTCAAGAGCTAAAATCATACCAAATGCTGCATCTGCAAAATAGTCTCTTGCACTCTCATTTTTAAAAACTTTTTCATAATAATCGGCCGCCTGTTTCCAATCCTCTTTATGATAAAAAAGAATCTCTGCATAGTAAAAACTATCCTCATAAGCCTCATTACTTTCAGGATATTTATCAATATATTCATGATAAAGCTCTCCTGCTTTTAAATATAACTCTTTTTTATTACATTTCTCTTTTTTGTTTTTAGGATCACACTTCTGGCCACTTTCATGAACAACAACAGCTCTATTCTGAAGTGTTTTTCTTGCAAACTCATATCCCTCTTTTCCATAATCTTTATCTTTATTTGCAAGAACCCAAGTGCTATCTGGAGCAAAGAAGTCTATAACTTCACGATAGATTTTATCATCAGTTCCTTTATTTAGTCTTAACTCTGACTCAAGTATAATGCCATAATATTCAGGAACTCGTTTTCCATTAACATCATCATCAATTAAATATCTTGTAACCTCTATAACAGCCTCATCTTTTCCTTGTGCAAGAAGAAGTTCATTAAGATTATTTAATCTTTTTATAGACTCATCTTTTCCACCAAGTTTATAGAAATAGTTTTTTACTTGAAGGAAAGCATCCTCATATTCACTTAATACAAGAATAAGGTCATTTTTAGCTTGATCTTTAAATGACATAGCCTGTTTTGCCTGTTCAATTGAGTATTTAAAATATTCAACAGATTTATCTAAATCTTTGTATTTACCCTCTTTATCTTGAGATATTCCAAGATTGTAGTGTGTCCAAGCCATTTTATACATTGCTAAATCATAAACATCACTCTCTTTATTCTCAAGAACTTTCTCATAGTTCTTTTTGGCTGCAACAAAAGAGTTGTTTTCAAAAAAGAACTCACCTAAAGCTAGATAAGCATTTGGAACATATCTACTTTCTGGATATTTTTGAATAATTTTCTGAAAATATGAAACAGCCTCTGTTGGTTTCCCTGCCTGCTGTAATCCATATCCAAGATAAAAAACAACCTCATCCATTCTGCTATATCTTGGAAGAAGTTTTAGTATATCTTTATAGATTTTTATTGATTCAGAGTAATCGGCTAATGGCTCTTTTTCAGGACACTTAACTTTTTCGTCCTCCATACATAGATCCATTTTTTTTTCGTACTCTTTTCTTTCTCTCAAATAGCGGTATTTTGCAATTTCCCATTTGTATTCAGAAAGCATAAACATTCTTTCAGCTTTTGTGTCATCTGGAAGGTCTGCATATTTTTTTAGCATTCCTTCAAGAAGCTCAATTTGTTGCTGATTTTTTTCATTAATCTCTTTCTCTTTTTTTTCTATTTCAGCAATGTCTTCATCTGTGAGAGTGTAAATATTAACTCTCTGTTTTTCTCTTTGTTTAATTTTTTCTAAAGCTTTTTTCTTAGCCTCATCCTTCTCTTTCTCTTCAGCTTTTAATTTAAGTTTAACCTCTGTTTTCTTTTGAGCCGCTTTAAAAGAGCTCTCTTTTTGAGCAAAAAGTGTCAAAGACAGAAAAAGGGCTAAAATAGTGTAAATTCGAATCATGAAAAACCCTCCAAGCAAATCTAGGCATTTTAGAATAAAAAAATATTTTTCTCAACAAAAATATTATTAAAACTATAATTATTTCTTAAAAAAGAGAAAAAAAAGTCTATTTTTTGTAAAAATATTCTGTTTTTAAAGTGATTTTTTTGAAAACAGAGATTCTTAGTGATTTTTCGTAATTATTTGTAGATAAATTATTTTTAAAATTAGAAATATATTTGAAAAAAAATAAAAAATCTTTAAAATTCAATATTATTATTTGAGGTATTCATGAAGTTTATTCTATTTATATCTGTTTTTTTTCTTATAAGTTGTCAAGAGATAAAACCTGAATGTCATAGTGGTTATATTTTAGAAAATGAAAGTTGTGTTGATATTGATGAATGTTTAAATAATCAAGTATGTGGAAATGGTTTTTATTGTGAAAATTTAAAAGGCTCTTATAGATGTTTAGATATAGATGAGTGTTCTCAAAATAGTTATAACTGCAATATTAATGCACTTTGTATGAATATAATAGGATCTTTTATTTGTAGATGTAATAGTTATATTTGAACTAATTTATTATAATATTGGGTTATATCATCCTCTGTTAAAATATCATTCTCTGCATCTGGAGACCAAATAATCTCAACAGCAACAATTTTGTCTGATGTTAATTTAGTTATTTGTTCTAAAACAGATTTATAGCTTTCCCAAGTATAATCATCTTCTATTGTTATTTCATAGTTTGCAAATGTAACAATAATTGAGAAAACAATATACTCTTTAATCTCCATAAATGATGGTTTATTTCCTTCAGAAAGCATCTCTTTTGTGATTGATCTGCCTTTTAGTTTTTTAAAAGTCTCTTGACTAAGTTTATCATGCTCTTCAAAAGTGAAATTTTCAAAAATCTCCTCTGCTTTTGAGATCTCTTTTGTTTTTTCGGATAATAAAGATACCCCATATTTAATATAATCACTATTATCAATTAAAATAGATGATGTATTTGACAATAGTTTTTTTAAATCCTCTGTATTTTCAAAATTTAAATTTTCACCAATATTTTTTATCTCATCTCTTATATAATCTGCAGTTGAATGAAGAGCAAACTGTATTTTTAAAGATTGATATATCTCATTTGGTTGAGAACTGTTTGCTGATTTAGTTGTGTTATATGTATTATAGGATTTTTTTGGAGTTTTTTTATTCACAAAATAGATTAAAAATCCAAATCCACCAACTGCTAAAATAAAAAAGATAATCAATCGTGTTGATGCAGAGCTTGAACGTTTATTATAAACCCAATAATATCGTTCTAAAAGTGGTTCAGAAAATAGAATTATCCCTTTAACAAAACGGGAATTACCATTATAGTAGACTCTTCTTATATTAGCACTTGAGCCAGAGGAGGCTACATAATATTTTCCAGAAGAACCAGAAGAGCTTTTATAACTAGAACCTCTACTTGAAGAGCTATAAGATGTTCTATTTGATGAGTTAGAGGAGCTACCTCTTGAATAGGAGCTTCCAGAGCTTCTTGTTGATGAGCTTGAGCTTCTATTTGAGCTTGATGAACTTCTACTTGAGCTTGATGAGCTTTTTCTTGAGCTGAAAGAGCTTCCTCCCATTCTACCACCACTTCTTTTTGCAAGTAAAATCTCATTATTACTGTTTATAGAGTTAAAGTTATTATCCTCTCCAATTAATAGAAAAGATATTAATAAAGAACATATAATCAAAAAAAATAGTCTCATATACCCTCAAAAATAGTAATTAAAACAGTTTTAAATTATATCCCTACTTAAAACAAAAATCAAATTATAATTTTTATTTACTATTTAATTTTTTTGTATAAATTATAGCAATTTTATATTTAAATAAACTAAGGGAATAGAACATAAATAATCTCTTTTATTTTTTGTTTCTATTA
>JAFGXH010000180.1 GCA_016936735.1 bacterium | reverse complement strand
TATTGATAAATATGGTTTTATACTAAATATTTTTTATATTTTTTATCTGATATATCTATTTGGAGGAGATATGTATACTAAATTTTTTATTTTTATTTTGTTATTATTATTATTATTTATTGGTTGTGGTGAAAAAGATGGTAATTCAGATTGTCAAAATGGATATTTTTTAAAAAATAATATTTGTGTTGATATTGATGAGTGTGAAAAGAATGAAGATGCTTGTAGTGAACATGCAAAATGTATTAATTTGGAAGGTTCTTTTAGTTGTGAATGTAAAATAGGATTTGTTGGTGATGAGAAAAGTGGTTGCACTCTTGTAAAAGAGGATCTATTTATAACAACTTGGGATACAACTAAGCATGGTATAAGTGAATTTAATGAGATATATATCCCAACAGCTGGTGGAGGATATAATTATGATATTGATTGTGATAATGATGGTGTTTTTGAAGCAATAAATGTAACAAAAAGTTATACATGTAAATATAAAACAGCAGGTATTTATCAGGTTGCTATTGCAGGTGATTTTCCTCAAATATATTTTGATTCATCAAGAGATGTTGCTAAGATTTTATCAATAGATCAATGGGGTAAAATAGAGTGGAGATCTATGGAAAACTCTTTTGCTGGTTGTTATAATCTTGTTGGTAAGGCTCAAGATAAGCCAAATATATCAAGAGTTACTAATTTTCATAATATGTTTGCATTCACAGGATTTAATCAAAATATTAATGATTGGGATATGAGTCAAGCAACAGATATTAGTGGTATGTTTAAAGGTAATGGATGTTTTAATCAACCATTAGATAATTGGAGTCTCTCCAAAGTTACTGATATGAGTTCATTATTTCTAAATGCAGAATCTTTTAATCAAAATATAAACTCTTGGGATGTATCGAGTGTTACTAATATGAACTCTATGTTTTATGTTGCTAAATCATTTAATCAAGATTTAAGTAGTTGGGATGTATCAAATGTTACTGATATGAAGGCTATGTTTTATCTTGCGACTCAATTTAATGGAGATATATCAACTTGGAATGTTTCTAAAGTTACAACAATGTCAGTAATGTTTATAGAGGCTAATTCATTCAATTCAAATATTAGTTCTTGGGATGTTGGTAATGTTATTAATATGGATTTAATGTTTTATGCTGCAACATCATTTAAACAAGATATAAGTAGTTGGAATGTTGATAATGTTGTTAGTTGTTATCAATTTGATTATGCAATCTATTTATCGTCAGATAAACTTCCTAATTTTATAAATTGTTCAATTGATACTTATGAGGATTAATTAGTATATTTAGTTGATTTATATCTATAATATGTTAATTAATTTAAGTATTCATAATAGTAAATTATGTTTTTATTTAATATTTGATTATTCTAACAAAATATTTTTCCTAAAAAAGCTAATTTTTGTTGATTTTTATTTAATTTTGATAAAGAATAGATTAGTTTTTGTTGGGATTTTATTATGATTTTTAATGATAAATTTAGTTATAATGGGATTGATATTGATATACCCCAAAATTACTATATTGAGTTTGTTAAAGATGTAACTATTGAGCACCTGAAAGAGGCAGAGAGTTATATTGGAGTAAATCTACCCCCAAAATATAAAGATTATCTGTTGAAAAATGGAAGATTCAGAGTGATTAAAAAAGATTCAGATTATCCATACTTTGAGTTTCTTCATCCTAAAGAGTCTATTGCTCAAATTCAGTATGAAAAAGATAACTTCGATGAGACCTGCTTTGGAGATGAACCATCTGAGATTCAGGCTGCATATAATGAGTTAGCAGTAAGAGAGCGATTATATCCTTTTCAATACTGTTCAAGCTATGTAAAAGATTTTTGGTGCCTATTTTTAGGAGCATCAATTGATGAATCATTTTATATTGCTGATGTTTTTCATGATGATTATGAACTATTTGGTTATTTTAGTGAATCTCCAATTATCTGGAATGAGTTTAATAACTACTCATTTGAATCATATCTTATCTATAACTATCTTTTAGTTAAAGATTTCTTTGCTAAAGAGAGGTAATCTATGAAGAAAATAGTTTTTTTTACAGGTGCAGGGGTTAGTGCAGAGAGTGGAATTAAAACATTCAGAGACTCTGATGGTTTATGGGAGAATCACTCTATTGAAGAGGTTGCATCACCAGATGGATTTAGAAAAAATCCTAAATTAGTTTTAGAGTTTTATAATATTCGTAGAAGACAGATGTATCAAGTTAAACCAAATAGAGCTCATACTCTAATTGGAGAGCTTCAGGAGTATCATGATGTTTATGTTATAACACAAAATATAGATAATCTTCATGAAAGAGGTGGCTCTAAAAAAGTTCTTCATCTTCATGGTGAGCTTGATAAAGCTAGAGGTGTTAAAGATGATAGAAAACTATATCCATTAGATGGTAAAGATATAAATATTGGTGATTTAGCTCCAGATGGAACTCAACTAAGGCCTCATGTAGTGTGGTTTGGTGAGATGGTTCCTGCTATGGAGGAGGCTGTTGAGATTGTATCTCAAGCTGATACTCTTATAATCATTGGAACATCTCTTTTGGTATATCCTGCTGCAAGTTTAATTAACTATATTAAAGATGGTTGTGATGTTTTCTATATAGATCCTAAAGCTCAAGTCCCTTATGGTTATCAAAAAGAGATGACAACTATAAATAAAAATGCTACAGAGGGAGTTGAGGAGCTTTTTAAACTTCTTATATCTGATTAAAACTACTAATCACCTAGTGTTAATAGATAGTATATAAATGGAAGTGTGACTATACTTGCAAAAGTTGTTACAATAAGATTCTCAATTGCATACTGCTCCCCTTTATTATACTTTTTAGCAAGCATTGCAACAGCAACCATTGCTGGAGTTGCAATCTCAAGAATAACAACACCTCTTAAAGTGCAATTAAGACCAAAATTTATAACTAAAGTTATATAAACAAGGGCTGAAGGTACAGCAATCATTTTTAATACTGTTAATATCCAAACTGAGGGATTCTTAAAAACATTTTTAACAGAGAATTGAGATAGAACAATTCCAACATAAATCATTGATAGATATATTGTTGTTCCTCCAAGAGATGCAAAAGATTTTTTAAATACAAATGGAATCTCTAAAGATAGAGCCATAAATATAAAACCAATAATAAAAGCTATAGTATTTGAGTTTAAAAGCTTTCTAAATCGCTCTTTATTTGATAACTCTGCATTAAAAGAGAATACACCAAGTGTCCAAAGAAGTGAATCTGCACATATTTGATATATTGTCGCATAAAAAATTCCCTCTTTTCCATAAACAGAACCAATAATAGGAAATCCAAGAAATACAATATTACCAAAAACAGAGTGAAGCTTATATATTCTTGCTAAATCCCCCTTTAGATTCATTATTTTTGAGCTGATAATAGCAACAATATAAAGAAATAGAAGTGATGAGAAGGTGAATATAACTGTTGCTGCAATATTTTTTAGTAACTCTGTTGTAAATACTGTATCAATCAGAGTTGAGAATATTAAAAGTGGCATTGTAATATCTAATATAAGCCTTGAAAGACCATCTTTAAAACCAATATCAACTATTTTTGCCTTTATAGCAAATAGACCAATAAAACCAACAACAGTAAGTATCCCAATTTGATTTAACATTGGGGTTAAATTTAACATAAATACTCCTTTTTATTCTATTGTAGTACACTTATATACTCTCGCAGTGCACTAAAGTACACTGTTCATTAATAATATAGACATGAACAGTGGGTTTTAACCCACTGAATATAAGAAAGATTATATCTTTTCTTTTTTAGTATACAAAACTATACTGTTCATCTATTTTGTTATAGCTTTGATAAGATAATCAAGAATTGAGTTAACTATCTCTTCATAATTTATAACTTTTTTTGTTTCACAATCTCTTTGATTATCTGGTATTTTATGATTTATAGTTATTTCAGAGAATCCATGCATTGATGTCCAAAGAAATAGAGCCTGTTTCTCTGAGTTTTCTATATTTATATCACTATTTAGTTGGCATATCTCTAGTTGAGATTGAAGTAAATTAAGTGAATCTATAGCTTTAGTATGTAAAGATTTGAATTTAATTAAATCAACATCTTTAGCAAACATAACAGAGTATATATCTGGATTATCTGTTGCAAAGTATATATAATCTTTTATCATTATTTTTAATATATTCATAGGTGAATCATCTAAACTCATTGTTTTATTAAGTTTTATTGAGAGTAGATCAAAACCATACTCAGCAATAGCAGCATAAAGCTCCTCTTTACTTTTAAAATGGCTATATGGAGCTGTATGACTAACCCCTGCATTTTTTGCAACCAATCTCAGAGATAGTGCTCCATAACCAGACTCTTTTAGAATCTCAACACCAGAGAGTATTAGTGCCTCTTTTAGATTTCCATGATGGTATGTATCTTTTTTTATTACCATTAAATCTCCTTTATTTATAACTTAAACTTTAATCTTGACAACGACAAGATTATAAGTTATATTTACAGTGTAAAGATATCATTTATCTTTAAGTTTGTCAATAGATTAGCTTAAGCAATATGCAGCAAAAGATGGTAAAGCTTGGCTATGTGTAACATTTTTTATAATTAGTGGTGTTTAATTAATATATTTACTTAGTAAAAAAAGAGAAAAATAGAATTAGTTTTTATGTTTACTAAGTTAAAACACAAATAGATTAAATTCCCCCTCGCCACGTAGTGGAGAGGGGGCTAGGGGGTGAGGGTTATTGGAGATATTTAAGAGAAAATCAAATAAAAGATTTTCCCCCCACCCTAAATCCC
>JAFGXH010000179.1 GCA_016936735.1 bacterium | reverse complement strand
ATATATAAAAGGTTTAAAAGAGGCTGAAAAACAGATTGAACAGGCAAAAAAAGAGACTGAAAAAGAGAAAATAGAGAAAGAGAAAGCACAAAATCTTCTTAAAACATCAATAAAAACCCTTTTATCTGTTGGATTAACTAAAGAGAAAATTGCCCAAACTCTTAATATTTCAGTTGAAATAGTTGATGAATTAATCTAAAAAAAAATGCAAAAGATAACCCAAATACTCATTAAATCTTGATAAAGATTAATTTTATGATATAATCAGCAACAATTTATTGTGAGGATGTTTTATGAGTAAAAATATTCAAAAAGATAATATTCAAAATTCAAAAGATTTAAAAACTAATATTAAAGATAGTATCAATAATTTTTCAGATAAAAATGATTTAAGTGGTTGTTCTACAGATCTTTTTAAAATTTTAGGTTATGAAAGTGATAGAAAAATAAGATTATCAGAGAAAACATATAGTTGCTTTAAAGAGACTATTATTAAACAGAGTGATAAAAAATTTGATGAAACAAAAGCTTTAGTAAATGATTGGATTTATGCAGATTTTCTATTTCAAATGACAAAAGATGAGGTTGTTTTTAAAAAAGAGTTGTTTAAAGAAGAGAATAAATTTAACAAATTGATTATTGAATCTTATCTATTTTTTGTTGTTGATTTAAAAAAATCGGAATACTCAAGAACTGCCCTATCTCAAATCACAAGAGAGATAAACAAAATTTTTATGATTCCTCTTCTTGTTTTATTCCGATATGGAGATAAAATAACAATCTCAATTATTCACAGAAGAGTTAATAAAAAAGAGAAATCAAAAGATGTTCTTGAAAAAGTAACTTTAATAAAAGATATTGATATAAAAAATCCACACAGAGCTCATATTGAGATACTATTTGATTTATCTTTTGAACAATTAAAAACAACATATCAAATCACAAATTTTATTGACCTTCATAATGCTTGGCAAAAAACTCTTGATTTAAAAGAGTTAAATAAAAAGTTTTATAAAGAGCTTTCAAATTGGTACTTTTGGGCAATAAAAGAGGTTCAATTTCCTGATGATAAAAAAATTGAGAATAGTAATGAGCAACATGTTATTAGATTATTAACTAGATTAATTTTTGTTTGGTTTTTAAAAGAGAAACAATTAATTCCAGAAACTATTTTTAATAAAAACGAATTAAATAAAATTATTAAAGGTTTTAATGAGAAAAACTCAACAGTATACTATCAAGCAATACTACAAAATCTATTTTTTGCAACATTAAATCAAAAAATTGAAGATAGAGATTTTGCACTTGATAAAAAAAATATTTATGAAAATAAAGGTAATTATGGAGTAAATACTCTTTATAGATATGAGGAGTTTTTTAATATATCTTTAGATGAGGTTAAAAAACTTTTTGCAGAAACACCATTTTTAAATGGTGGTCTATTTGATTGTTTAGATTATGAAGATGAGAATAAAAGAAAAATCTATGTTGATGGATTTTCAAGAAATGATAAAAAACGGGCTAAAATATTAGATTCTCTATTTTTTTCAGAGGAGTTTGAAAAAGATTTATCAAAAGATTATGGAGATTCAAAAAATAAAAATGAGAAAATCAAAGGTTTATTTGAGATATTTAATCATTATAAATTTACAATTGAAGAGAACACACCAATTGAAGAGGAGATTGCTCTTGACCCAGAGTTATTAGGAAAAGTTTTTGAAAATCTTTTAGCAAGTTATAATCCTGAAACAGAAACAACAGCAAGAAAACAGACAGGCTCTTTTTATACTCCAAGAGAGATTGTTGATTATATGGTTGATGAATCTTTAAAATCATATTTTAAACAGAAACTTATAGAGGAGAAAAATAGTTTTACTGAAAAAGAGATAGATGATAAATTAGATGATTTATTTCAGTATAATAATAATTTAAATCTGTTTGATGAAAATGAAAATATAAAAAATATTTTAATTAATGCAATTGATAGTTGTAAAATTCTTGATCCTGCCTGTGGTTCTGGAGCTTTTCCTATGGGAATTTTACATAAACTTGTTTTTATTTTACATAAATTAGATCCTAAAAACAGATTATGGAAAAATAAACAGATTCAGAAAGTTGATGAATTAATTAATAAAGTTAATATAGATGACTCTAATTTAAGAGATAAAATAGTTTCTGATTTAGAGGCAAATAAAAAAGATATAGAGGAATCATTTGAAAACAATGAGTTAGATTATGGTAGAAAACTATATTTAATTGAAAATTGTATTTATGGTGTTGATATTCAACCAATTGCAATTCAGATTTCAAAACTTAGATTTTTTATATCTTTAATTGTAGATCAAAAAGTTGATAGAAATAAAGATAACTTTGGAGTTCGCTCTTTACCAAATTTAGAAACAAAATTTGTTTGTGCAAATAGTTTAATAGGAATTGAAAAACCTCAAATTGATAAATTATCATTTGATATTGAGTTTAAAAAGTTAGAAAATGAATTAAAAGATGTTCGACATCGTTTGTTTAGTGTAAAGAATAGAAATACTAAACTAAAATACCAATCAGATGATAAAAATTTAAGAGAAAAAATTGCAATTAAGTTAAAAGATTCATTAATTAAAGATAATATTGAAAAAATTAATGAATTAAATTTTAAAATAGTTACTTTTAAAAATGAGTTAGAAAATATTAAACCAATTATTGAAATTACTTCAGTAAAAAATTTATATGGTGAGATTATTGAAAAAAAAATTGATAAAACCAAAGAGGAAAAACAAAAAATAAAAAAATATTTAAAAGAGTCTGAAGATTTATTAAAAAAATTAAATAATTTAAAATTAGATGATATTATTTCACAACTTGCATCTTGGAATCCATATAATCAAAATAGTTCATCAAATTTTTTTGACCCTGAATGGATGTTTGGAATTAATAATGGTTTTGATATTGTTATTGGGAATCCACCGTATGTAAGACAAGAGAAAATAAAAGATATAAAACCACTTTTAGAGAAAAAATATAGTTGCTATAATGGAGTTGCAGACCTTTTTATCTATTTTTATGAACTTGGTTATAATATTTTAAAAAATGGTGGAGCTTTAACTTTTATAACTTCAAATAAATGGACTCGTGCAAAATATGGAAAAGAGTTTAGAGAATTTATTTTAAAAAATACAACAATATCAAACTATATTGATTTTAATGGTGTAAAAGTTTTTGAAAATGCAACAGTTGATACATCTATTTTTATTTTTTATAAAGATAAAGATAATTTCCTAAAAAAAGAGAATAATGTATCTAAAGAAAAAAACTTTTTATACTGTTCTGTTGATGGTAATTACAAAGGTGAAAATCTTTCTCACTTTGTTTTTGAGGGTGGATTTTCTTATAATCAGAGTGATTTAACAGCAGAATCTTTTAGTTTTGCAAACGTAAAAGAGTTAGAGATTAAAAAAAAGATTGAAAAAGTTGGAACTCCATTAAAAGATTGGGATATAAATATAAATTATGGAATCAAAACAGGATTCAATGAAGCTTTTATAATCTCCACCCAAAAAAAAGAGGAAATCCTAAATAACTGTAAAGATTCTATTGAGTTAGAAAAAACAAAAAATATTATAAAACCTGTTCTTCGTGGAAGAGATATAAAAAAATACTCTTATGAATGGTCTGATTTGTGGATTTTATTTATTCCTTGGCATTTTCCAAATCATCAAGAAAAAAATAATTCTGATTTTATTTATAATGAAAAATGTTTAAAGGATAATTATCCATCTTTATATAATCATTTACTTTCTCATAAAGAAAAATTATCAGCAAGAAATCAAGCTGAAACAGGAATTAGATATGAATGGTATTGTTTACAAAGATTTGCTTCAGATTATTATCAAGAGTTTGAAAAAGAAAAAATATTTTATAATGAAATTGGCAATACAATAGAATTTGTCTCAATCAAAGAAAAAATATATTGTAATAATAAATTATATTTTATAACACTACAATTAAATAATTCACTTCTTATCAAATATTTTGTTTCTCTTTTTAATTCAAAAACATTACAATTTTATTTTAGTTTAATTTTTAATTTTGGTGGCGGAAAAGGAAATGAATTATTCCAATATATCCCTATCCCACAAGTATCAGAAGAGGAACAAAAACCTTTTGTTGTTCTTGTAGAAAAAATTCTTGCAGAGAAAAAAAATAATCCAAATGCAAACACAACAGAGTTAGAAAAACAAATTGATGAGCTTGTTTATGAACTTTATGGATTAACTGAAGATGAAATAAAAATTGTTGAGGGATGATTTTTTTTCTTTTTTTTTATCTTTTATTGATAAAATCATTCTGATTTTATTCTGAATTTTTCGTGTGAACTTTACCCACCCCTCAGAACCCCTCCCAAGAGGGGTTACTAAATACTTTGTTTTAACTTTTAATT
>JAFGXH010000178.1 GCA_016936735.1 bacterium | reverse complement strand
CAGGTGACTGTTAATCACCGGGTCGTTGGTTCAAGTCCAGCAACGGGCGTTAGAGAGGCCGCTTTAAGCGGCCTTTTCTATTTTTTCCTCAACTATTTTAAATAAGTCTCATCAAATAAAAATGGCTGAAGCGTTTCAATATCTGTTTCAATTGTCTCATTTTCAGCAACTAAAATAATTTTCATATCTTTTGAAAACTCAACCATTACCTGTCTACAAAAACCACAAGGTGGTGTTATTTTGTGATTTCCATCTTTATCTGTACTATAGATATAGATTTTTTCAAACTCCATATCTCCTTCACTTACTGCTTTAAATATAGCAACTCTTTCTGCACAAACAGTTCCACCATAAGAGGCATTTTCTACATTAATTCCAGTATAAATCTTTCCACTTTTAGTAACTAATAGAGCAGAAACTTTAAAATTTGAATATGGGGCATAGGCTTTCCTATTCATATCTTTTAATATTGATAAATACTCTCTCTCTTTATCCATTATAATCCTCCAACACTTATATAAACCTATTATATTTTATTAAGTTATTAAATGCAATAATAGAATTTGTTAAAAAATATTGACAAAAAAGAGAAAAAAGAAATAAAGTAAAGTCTGTTATTAGAGGTAATGATGAGTGATTTGTTTATTAAATTAAAAGATTTTTTTGAAAATAGAGATGTTGCTAAAAAGGCAACAAATCCTTTAAGTAAAAAAGCTGAGGGAGAGGTTGTTTTCTCTATTGATAAAACAAAAAGTTACTCTTTTAGAAGAGTTGATGGAGAGAGTTACTCCTCAATATTTGAAAATTCACCAAAAGAGCCAGATTTTACAATAACTTTATCAGAGGGTGCATTAAATGAGTTAATATCATTAAAAAGTGAATCTGTTGGTGATTTTGGTGTTTTATTTTTCAAACTTTTAAAAAATAAAGAGAGTGGAAAAGAGGTCTCTCTTAAAATACATATTGGTTTTATCAAAATGATATCTAAAGGTTATTTAAAAGTTTTACTTTTAGGTGGTCCTGTTGTTATGAGTGCTCTTACTAAATTAGGTGTTCATGGTATTGATGGAATAAAAAAAATATTCTCTAAAAAAAAAGATAGTTGAGATTGCAAATGAATGATGAGATTTTTAATAAAAAAATTATTGTATCTGTTGGTAGTGGTGGGGTTGGAAAAACTACAATATCATCAACATTGGGACTTCAGGCAGCAATTATAGGAAAAAAAACCCTTGTATTAACAATTGACCCAGCTAAAAGACTTGCAAATGCTCTTGGACTTGATTCATTAGGTGTTGAACCTCAAAAAATAGATTTAACACCATTAAAAAAATATGGTGTTACTCCTAAAGGGGAACTCTATGCAATGATGTTGGATAGAAAAAATATTGTTGATAAGATGGTTGAGAGTGATATTTCGAATGATAAAAAAGATAAACTTTTTGAAAATAGTGCATATAAAGCATTCTCTTCATCATTGCCAGGAACACAAGAGTTTGCTGCAATGAATCTTTTAGCAGAGATTGCTCAAAAAAAAGAGTATGATTTGATTGTTTTAGATACTCCTCCAACAACAAATGCTTTAGATTTTTTTTCTGCTCCAGAGAGACTTTTTAATATATTTGAAAACCAATTTACAAAACTTCTTATTCAAATGTATGAAAAATCTGGTGGAATTTTTTTAAAATTTTTTCAATTCTCTTCTCAATTTATTTTAAAGGGGCTATCAAAATTTGTTGGAGTTGAAACATTAGAGGTTATTGCATCATTCCTTTTTCATATTTCTGATTTAATGGATGGAATAAAGGTTCGAAGTTTAGAGCTCCATAAGCTTTTTAAATCAAAAGATGTTGCTTTTTATATAATAACCTCACCACAAAAAACCTCTTTAGAGGAGGCCCTCTTTTTTCAAAAAGAGATTGAAAAATATGATTTTAATTTGGCTGGCTTTATTGTAAATAGGGTTCATCCATCATTTGAATCAGAGAATGTTATTGGAGATTTAGATGATATAATGACTATTCCTCAAATTGCAGATATGGGAAAACATAAAATATCAGAGATATTCTCTGTTCTTGAACAAAACAGAAAATTTTATCATCAAAAACATATTCAAGATTTAAAAGAGTTATCGATTTTAAAAAATGCAGAGATATTAAAAATACCATTCTTAAATAGAGATATCTCTGATATAACAGCTCTTTTAGATATCATAAATGCTTTAAACTCCTCAATCTAATTATAGATTATAAATTATATGAATTAGATAAATTTATAAATTACCATTTTAAAAAGTGTAAATAATTTTATTTTTCATAATTTATTCCTTTTACAACCTCTATTTATGATAAAATATAATATTTTATTTGAATCAAATGTGAATATGTGGTAAAAGATAGTCTGTCAATTTTTTGAGGAATATAATGGGACAGCTTATTGTTGTTGGAGCTCAATGGGGTGATGAGGGAAAAGGAAAGGTAGTGGACCTTTTAACCGATTTCTCAGATGCTGTTGTTCGTTATCAAGGTGGAGCCAATGCAGGTCATACATTGATTGTTGATAAGAAAAAAGTTGTTTTACATATGATTCCATCAGGAATTCTGCATAGTAATGTTGTTTGTATGATTGCTAATGGAGTAGTTTTAGATCCAGAACTTCTTATTGAAGAGATTGATATGTTAGTTAGTGGTGGGGTAGAGGTTAATAGAGAAAACCTAAGAATCTCAAATGCAGCACATATAATTCTGCCATATCATAAACTTCTTGATAGATATCGTGAAGAGAAGAGAAGTAAAAAAATAGGAACTACTCAACGTGGAATTGGACCTGCTTATGAAGACAAAATAACAAGAAGAGGTGTTAGATTTCAAGATTTTTTAGATAAAGCAAGGTTTGATCAACTATTACAGCAGAATTTAGAGTATTATAATTTTATGTTTGAAAACTATTTCAAAAAAGGTACTCTTAAAATTGAAGAGTTAATTGAAAAATTTGACTATTATCGTGATAGATTATCTATTTTTCAAGAGAATACATCTTGGTTACTTCATCAATATCTTTCAAAAGGGAGAAAAGTTCTTTTTGAAGGTGCACAAGGTACACTTTTAGATATAGATCATGGAACATATCCCTATGTTACATCATCTAACACAACAACTGGTGGTGCATTAACTGGATGTGGAATTGGACCACATAAAAATATCTCTGTTCTTGGAATATGTAAAGCATATACCACACGTGTTGGAGAGGGACCATTTCCAACAGAGCTTAATGATGATTTAGGTATTAAGTTAAGAACTGAAGGGGGAGAGTTTGGTGCAACAACTGGTCGTGCAAGAAGAGTTGGATGGCTTGATGTTGTTGCATTAAAATATGCAATTCGTATTAACTCTATTACATCAATAGCTCTTACAAAATTGGATATACTATCCTCGCTTGATGAGATAAAAATATGTACATCTTATAGTTATAATGGTGAAAAATTAGCCTATTTTCCAAATGACTCTTTAATGTTATCTAAGGTTGAGTGTGAGTATCAGGATTGCGAAGGTTGGAATGTTCCAATAGGAGATATCAAAACTTTTTCAGATCTTCCTGAAAATGCAAAAAGATATATTGAGTTGCTTGAAACTCTACTTGAAATTCCTATTGAGATTATATCTCTTGGACCAGACAGAGATAAAACAATTGTAAGAAACCATCCTTTTCATTAATCTTATGCCAAATTAAATATCTATTTACAAAATAAAAACCATTTTTTATAAATAATAGAAATATAATGAGTAGAATTTGTTTTTTTGTAGTGGTATAAAATAGAGATTTTAATTTTTTTTATTGCAAGAGTCACAAACTCCACGAAAATTGATATTAAAATCGGTTATTGTGAAATTTGAATTTTGAAGCTCATTGTTATTTAGTATTTCAGAAAAATCAACAAAAACATCAACTATTTTTTTACAAGATGAACATTGAAAATGATGATGTCTTTTATTATCTGGATCAAAATGAGCCTTATCTGAATCAATATCTAATTTTGATATCTCACCCATTTCATAAAGTGTTTCTAATGTGTTATAAACAGTTGTTAAACTCATTGTTGGAAAATCTTTTTTTAAAGATTGATAAATTGAGTCAACTGTTGGATGTGTTTTATTATTTTCAAGTGTTTTAAATATTGCAAGACGTTGTGGTGTTAATTTTAATCCTGCTTTTTTACATTTTTGAACTAAAGATACAATTGAATCCATTATAATCCCCCAAATTATACCTATGTATTATAAAGGAAAATAAATAATTGTCAATAATAATTATAAAATAATAATTACAAAATAGTAATAGTATCTACTTTATAATTAAAAATACAAAATATCAAAGAGTTTTGTGTTATGATTTAAACAAAAAATTGTTATTATTAATAGATTATTCAATAATAATTCTATCCTGTTTATAGTTAAAAAAATTTATAATTTGTTTATAATAGAAATCAGACAATAGTTTTTTTCCTATTTTATGTTCATCTAAAATATTTATATTAAACATATAGTTAATCCATTGTATTATAAATCTTGATAATTTATGGTTTTCTAAAAGAATAGCATTCTCCTCTGCAACTACTGAATTTGAAAAATCTATCAATACAACTCTATTTTTTGAGAATATGAAATTATTTAATTTTATATCATTATGAACTATATTTTTGTTATGGATAGTATAAAATGCCTCAAAAATCTGTTTTATGTAGTTTTGAATCATATTTTTATCAAAATCCTCTTTTATATACTCCATTGTGTAAAAAAACAACCCATTTGAATTGATTTTATCAATAAAAATGGAGTCACTATTTAACTCATTTATTGAAAGTTTTTGAATATCAAATCCTCGGATTATTGATGAGTGTGTAAATAGAGCTATTTTCTTAAATTCATTTATTATCTCTCTATTTCCCATTTCAGAAAAAGATAGTTTTATTATTATATCTTTTTCAAGAAATATGTCTGTTGCTAAAAGAATTGAGTTTTTATAATTTTGATAAATCTCCTGTTGAATTATATATCTATCTTTAATAAACTCTTTTGTTTGAGAAAATGTTTTTGTAGAGTTTTCATCTATAATATTCACAATTAACCTCTGAATATATTAATATACTACTATTCGGAATCTATTTAAACTTTAAAAAGATAACATCACACCTAATCTATACTGAATCTCCCCTTTATTATATTGAAGCAATGTTTCACCATAACCAGCAAACCATTCAAAATAGAATTTTGGATTTAAATTATATTTTATTAAAAATATAAATGGAATTTGAAAATCAATACCTATCTGAATAGCTCCCTGTTTTATATTTTTTGATATTCCCTTTCTTAACATCATCTCAATATTAAAATATTTAGAGATAAAAAAATTAAACCAAATCTCTCCATAACCCAAATATTCAGCAATATCTTTATTTTCTAAAAGGGAATCATCTATTAAATTAAAATAATCAATAATATCCTCAAAATAGAACCACAATTTAACTTTTTGCTCAAGAAATGAGAACCATTTTGAATGAAGTATAATATTGGGAAGATTGACTCCTCTTGAATTTCCACTATCTTTGCTTTGCCCATTAGATATATGCTCGAATCCAATTATTAATGTTTGAGATTTTGATAGTTCTGAAATAAAAAAAAACTCTGGATTATAGTTACTCTCCTCAAAAGGGGATGATTGAGAGATATTCCATAGATCCCAAACAGAGAGTTGAGTAAATCCAAAATAGAGCTGAGAAACAACTCTATATTTAAAACTAAACTGAAACTTCACCTGATTATGTTTATTATTTCCCCACCAAGATGGAGAGTTATCATTACCAAAGCCAGTTATAATAAAATTTCTTTTATATTTTTTAAATCTTATCTCTTCACACTCTTCTGCAAAATTAAACATTGGATATAATATTAAAATAGATAAAATAAAAATTTTAAACATAAAAACTCCAAAAATATATTTATTTTTAAAAACTCTATATTTAATAAAACAAGATCAAAATAGTATTATTAAATAAGAATTAGAATAATAAATCTTTAATTTTTTAATTTTTCAATCGATTTGCTATTTTATCTAAAAGTGATTGAAACTCTTTTGAGTCTTTTAATCTTTCAAGTTGTCTAAGTTGCTCTGAAAACTCATCAAAAGATTCAAATGTTAATGTTATGCTATTTTTTGTTGATTCTCTATCAATAGGAAAATCAAATATAGCACGTTTTACTGATGGGATTTTTTTTCTAAGTTGTTGAAGTTCTGTTGTTAATTCTGATAATTTAGGCCATCTAATATCATATAGTAGTTGTTTTAATTGAGATATTTTATCTGCTAATCCTCTATCTGAATTAAAAATCTCAACCCATTTTGTTAAATTAAAAATATCACTAAAAAAAACATTATCTCTTATTGAAATCTCATCAAGAAGTAGAAAAAAATCTTTTCTATGATTTCCATTTAATTTTAATTCTGAAAAAAGATTAAATAGTGACTCAAAATTAGAAACACTTAAAATTGAGTAGTTTTTTAATTCATTAAATCCTATTTTTGACTCAAGAATTACTCTTTTTATTTTTGGAGTAAAATCTATTTGATAAATTTTACTGAAATCTCTCAATGAAATATTTGAATAAAATTTTTCAAAAATAGAGAATGAATCATTTAATGAAATATTCTCATTTTTTAAAATCGATAGCATTTGAAGAGCCTCTAATTCACTTTTTTTCTCTTTTTGAAAAAGAAAAATAGTTGCCTCTTTAATATTATTAAAACTAATTGATGTTGGATTTTCAAAATAGTTAACTCTTTTTTCTCCATCAAGAAGATATTTTTCTCCATTTTTCTCAAAAATAGTGATTGGTTCAATCTGACCAAAAACTTTAAAAGACTCCTCTATTTCTGGAGTTTCATCAATTTTTTTTATATGATAGCTTAGATTCATAATCCTCTTCCTAGTTTAAAAATATAATTAAAATAGTTGTAAAAAACTCTATAAGTATAATTTTTTAGTTTATTTAAAATATTTAACATGAAAAATAATAATATATACTATTTTTCAAGAGATCCAAAAGAGTTAAATAGTTCTGATGATAACTCTGGAAAATCACTCTGTTGTTTTGTTCTCCACATCATTTTTGTATTTAATGATTTTTTAACATTTTTCTCTGTTAAAAACTCTGTTTTAGGGTTTTTAAGATTCATTTGATAAACTTTTACACTATTTTTTGTGTAATAAAAAAAGTTTATTGTTCCCTCACTATCAATATCACTAACAATCCCAACAGTTGTAAAAGTATCATCAGCTTTTTTATTATTGTTTCGATCATAAGTGTTATCAAAAAATATAATATCCCCTTTTTTTGGATCTCCATTTTTAAATATTTTTCCATTCTCTTCAAAATATTGATGCATTAAACCTGCAACAGTAAGCCATTTTCCATCACTACCCTTTTTTTCACGAGGATTTGTAATATCAATATCCTCTTTTAAAAAAACCATTTTTGCAAATCCTGTTGCATGTGCACTCCAATCACTACTTTTAGGAATATTGTTTCCCTCAAAAGAGGAGGCATAATTTACAACTCTATCTCTAAAATCTTTCCCAATACTATTTTTATTTCCCCTTTTTTGAGTTGATTTTTTAGAGCTATTTGTTATTTTGTTTTTTTGAGATAGAATATATATTGTTGGTAATCCAATAAGAAGTGCAATAACTATAGCAGATATAACTATTATTTTTTTTGAAGATTTTTCAAGAGATATCTCAACTCCTTTTTCAGGTTTTAAATCCTGAGGAAATAGTTCAGATGATATATCTGATATTGTCCAATCTACACCATAAGTCTCAATTGAATCAGATTTTCCTTTGTATTTTACTGAACCTAGAGGTGATGTTTTTATTATTTTAAAAGGCTCTATTTTCTCTAATGTTGATTTTGAAATTGTTATTGATTCTGCATCTGTTCCAGACTCAATCCTTGCAGCAAGATTAACTGTATCCCCAAAAACATCACTATTCTCAACAATTGCTTCACCTGTATGAAGTCCAATTCTAATTTTTATAGGCTCTTTTGATGTCTCATTAAACTTTTTTAATACTCTTTGCATCTCTATTGCTGCTGCAACACCATAAAGTGGAATATCAAAGCGGGCCATAATTGCATCGCCAATTGTTTTAATAAGAACTCCTCTATATTGTTCAACAATTGGAAAAAGAAGTCTATTATGTTTCTCTATAAGAAGACGTCCCTTAATATCACCATGTTTTTCAAAATATACAGTTGAATCTTTAAGGTCTGTAAACATCACAGTTATAACTCTTCTCTCTTTTTTTGAAATTGAACTAGACATAGTTTACCATTTTTAAACCCAAAAGAGTATATCAAATTTTGATTTAAATGAAAATAGTTATTTTATTTAATTTGAGTATAAAATACCTATATATATTTGCAAAATTATTTTTAATATTGAAATTGGTTTTCAATATTACTATAATTAATAAAATAGATACTTAATCTATTTTTATTGTTAATATCAATTTTGTAAGATTGATATTTTTGTATTTTTGCTATTTTAAAAAAGAAAAGAGATTTATCTCTATTTAAATATATTAACTTTTATATTTTTAGGAGTTTTTATGGAGTTTTTTTTATATACACTTTGGAAAATTACAGCAGATATGGCACCATATCTACTTTTAGGACTTATTTTTGCAGGAGTATTACATGTTTTTATTCCTAAAAAATTTATACATAAATCATTTGGAGAGGAGGGACTATTATCCTCAATTAAAGCCTCTATTTTTGGTATTCCACTACCTTTATGTTCTTGTGGAGTTATTCCAACAGGAATTGGTTTATATAGAGAGGGGGCTAGTAAAAGTGCAACAGTCTCTTTTTTAATATCAACACCTCAAACAGGTGTTGACTCTATATTTGTTACCTATTCATTATTAACATTACCATTCGCAATAATAAGACCTATTATTGCTTTTATAACTGGAGTTATTGGTGGATTTATTGTTTCGATTTTTTTTAAGAAAAAAAATGAAATCAATAGTGAAAATAGAGAAAATATTAATAAATTAGAGCAAAAAATTCATAAAATAGGCTTTTTACAAAAAATAAAAAATCTATTTCATTATGCTTTTTTTGATTTTCTAGGTGATATTTCAAAATGGTTAGTTATAGGAATTATTATTGCAACAGTTATAACAGTTGTGATTCCTGATAATTTTTTTAATGAAAAACTAGGAAGCTATCCACTTCAAATGGGGGCAATGCTTCTTATATCACTACCAATGTATGTTTGTGCAACAGGTTCTGTTCCAATTGCAGCTGCATTTTTAATGAAAGGAATATCTCCTGGTGCTGCACTTGTATTTTTAATGGCAGGACCAGCAACAAATGCTGCAACAATGACTGTTTTAGCAAAATCAATGGGGAAAAAAACTTTAGCAATATATATAACTACAATAACATTGGGAGCTTTAATATTTGGTTTTTTTGTTGACTATTTTTTACCATTGGAGTGGTTTCAACTTACAAAAAACTATACTGAATCATGCCATTCAGAAACTCCTCTTTATTCAACTATATCTGCAATTATTTTACTACTCTTTATTATTTATGGCTGGATTAAACCTCATCATCACTCTCATGATTCAAATGATTTTAAGTCAGAAGATAGGATAAAAAATAACCCTAAAAAAAATGATAAATTGAATAGTATAGGTGAAATAAAATCTATCTCAATAGATAGTAAATTTTCACTAAAACAGCAAAAAATTAATCCAATCTCCATAAAAAACAGTATAAAATCAAGCATAAACTCTAATTCAGAAAAAGAAAATAGTGAAAAATCTAATAATAGTTTGAAATATATTGAATTAAATGTTATTGGAATGACATGCAATCATTGTAGAATGAGTGTTGAAAGAGAGATATCTAAAGTTAGTGGAGTATCCTCTGTTTCAGCAAATCACAAAACAGGATTAGTAAAATTTTCAGGAGAGAATGTTGATATATCGATTATTAGAAAAAATCTCAATGAGATTGGCTTTGATTTAAAAGAGTAGGAAAGGGTATTATGGATATAAAAAGAGTTAGCAAATATTTGAGCTATATTCTAAGACATCATCCAGAGAGTGCTGGCATCACTCTTGATAAAAATGGATGGGGCTCTATTAATGATATAATAGAGAATACAAACAGAGATGGTAAGCTTTTTATCAGTTATGAAATATTAAAAGAGGTTGTAAAATCAAATGATAAGCAACGATTTGAGATATCTGAAGATGAAACTAAAATCAGAGCAAATCAGGGGCATTCAATAGCGGTTGATTTAGAGTTTGTAGAGAAAACTCCTCCTCAATATCTTTATCATGGAACAGCAACAAGATTTATAGATTCAATAAAAAAAAGTGGTCTTATTCCAATGAATAGGCAATATGTTCATCTTTCAAAAGATATTGAAACAGCAATTAATGTTGGAAAAAGGCATGGAAAACCCACTATTTTAACAATAAAATCTGAAGAGATGTTTAATAATGGAGCAAAATTTTACTTTTCAAAAAATGGAGTTTGGCTTGTAAAATCTGTTGAAATAGAGTATATTGTTTTTGAAAAATAGTTCAATTATCATTATAATAAAATTAATAATTAGAGTTTTATATTGTTCTATCTTTATTTAAAAAATTGTTAATTTTGAGTTGGAGAAAACATGATTCATTTGGTTTATTGTGATAATAAGGAGAGAGTTTTAGAAAAAATTTTAGATGGAACTAAAACAATGCTAATAAGAGGAGCAACAGGTAGAAAAATTCCCCATAGTAGAGTTTTTAAAAATGAAACACTCTATTTTATGGAGAAAGGGAGTGGTAAAATATCTGCAAAAGCTACTGTTGAAAATGTTCAGAACTATGTTAAATTAAATGATGATGAGATAACAAAAATTATTAGTGAAAATCAAAATATGCTAAAATTATCACAAAAAGAGATAGAGAGATGGCATAAAAAATCTTTATGTTTAATTGAGTTTGTAAATATTGAAGAGATATCTCCACTAAGCTTTGAACATCAAAACAATATGGATGATTGGCTAATTCTTGAAAAAATAGAGGATGTTGTTGTTGGTTCCTCAATTCCATATAACTATGATAACTCCAAACTTAATAAATAGTTTTATGTTCCACGTGGAACTGTTATATCATCCCCATTTTACTCTAAAAATTTTTTGGTTCTAGGAAATAGTAATTCCAATTTAATTATCTATTTATGCAATAAAAATAAAACAATAAAACTCTTCAATACTCCTATTAATTATTTGTATCATTAATTTTTTCTTTATAATTAATTTCTAAAATTTATACTATAATATTTTTCTTCTATTGCATAAATCAAAATTTAGAATGCTATAATCATAAAAATTGTTTTAAAATTTTAAAAAATTTTAAAACTGTCGAATTATGTTTATATTTTTGCAGTATTGAATCTTTTTTAATGAGTTGATTCAAATCTAAAAATATGATATTTTAAAGTTTCTATTTGTGGTAATTATATGCTAGATGTTTCAAGCTATATTGAAGAGACAAAGAAAGCACTTCTTTCACATTCACCAGAAAGTGATTGGAATATTATAGATAAATCTATTGAATTCTCTAAAAAAGTTCATAAAGAGCATCTTAGATTAAGTGGAGACTCATTTTTTGCACACTCTGCTGAGATAGCACTTATTGTTGCAAAAGAGCTTCGATTAGATACTGCAACTGTTGGAGCTGCCTATTTACATGATGTTATGGAGTATGATTCAACAATTGAGAGAGAGTTTTTAGAGAAAGAGTTTGGTTTAGAGATTGCTAAAATTGTTGATGGGTTTACAATTTTATCAAAAACATCATATCAATCTAAAGATGAAAGTAGAGCAGCAGGATTTAGAAAAATGATTCAAATATCAACTCTTGATGATATAAGAATTCTATTTTTAAAACTTGCAGATAGATTACATAATATGAGAACTCTTAAATATCTTCCCAAAGATAAACAGTTACAAAAAGCTCTTGAAACAAAAGAGTTATATGCTCCAATTGCTCATAAGTTAGGACTTTATAAAATAAAGTCGGAACTAGAGGATTTGGCTTTTAAATTTCTTGATTTTGAAAATTATAGAAAAATAGCAGATTTTCTTGATGAAAAAAAAGAGCAAAGAGACTCCTTTATTTCAGAAACTATAACAGAACTTAAAAATATTTTAGAATCTCTATCAATTAAAGGAAGAGTTGATGGTAGAGCAAAACATATCTACTCTATTTATGAAAAAATGGTAAGAGCTAATAAACAGTTTAATGAGCTTTATGATATAACTGCTTTTCGAGTTATAACAACAAAAAAAGAGGAGTGTTATCTTGTTCTTGGTGAAATTCACTCTTTTTATAAGGCTATTCCTGGAAGATTTAAAGACTATATCTCTATGCCAAAATCTAATAACTATCAATCTCTTCATACAGCTGTTTTCTCAAAAACAGGTAAAATTATTGAAATTCAGATTAGAACAGAGGAGATGCACCTTATTGCTGAGAATGGTTTTGCTGCTCATTGGGCCTATAAAGCTAAAAAATCGGCAGAATCAAAAGAGCAAAATGAGATAAATGTTCTAAAAAAAATTGTGAAACATTGGCTTCAAGAGGAGATAGAGAAAGAGGATGAGAATCAAGAAAAAAATATCTCTAATAAATCTAGAAATATAGAGTCTGATGTTTCTGATGAGATTGTTAATAGGGAGATTTATGTTTTTACCCCTGGTGGAGATGTCGTTATTCTTCCTGAAGGTGCAACTGTTTTAGATTTTGCCTATTCAATTCACACAAATCTTGGGAATCAGTGTAGTGGTGCAACTATAAATGGTTCAATTGCTCCTCTTAGACAAAAATTAAAATCTGGTCAAGTGATAAGTATAACAAAAAGTTCAAACCAAAAACCAAAAGCGGAGTGGTTAGATTTTGTTATCACATCAAGAGCTCGTGCTAAAATATCATCTATTGTAAATCAAGAGGAGAAGGAACAGGCTAAACAGTTAGGATTATCTGTTCTTGAAAAAGAGTGTACAAAACTTGGTTTTAATTTTAATAAACTTGTAAAAGATAATACTCTTGAAGAGCGAGCAAAAACAACAAGGTATGCAAATTTAGCAGGTATTGCAACTGCTGTTGGTTATGGAAAACTTGATGTTAAAGATATTCTTGAAAAACTTATTCCAGAAACAAAAGATGCAATTCTAAAAAGAAGAGAACAGGAGGAGGAGACCCGTTTTGCTCGCTTTTTAAAAAAATTCTCAAAAAAGGCATCAGATTCAAAATCTGGTGTTATAATTGATGGTCTTGAGAATATTATGATAAAATTTGCAAAATGTTGTAATCCTATTCCAAATGAGCCAATTATTGGATATATATCAGTTGGATTCGGTGTTACAATACATAAAAAGAACTGTGTAAATGTTGAAAATTTTGATTCAGAGAGAATTGTTCAGGCATATTGGCAAAATGAGGGAGCATTTAGACCAATCATTATTGAGATTCGTGGTTCTAATAAAGTTGGCCTTCTTTCTGAAATAACAAAAGTTATCTCAAAAATGGAGCTTAACATTGAATCTATAACATCATCAAAAGAGGTTGAATCAAATACTGTTGAGATGTTACTAACAATACTTGTTTCAGATATTGATATGTTAAAAAAAATCAAAATAAAACTCTCTAAAATTGATGGAATTTTATATGTTGATTTTAGAAGAACTGTTTGATATAATCGCATCCCATTTTATTTATGGGTATTTATTTTAATTATTAGAGAAGAGTTTTATGGATAATTATCATAGTGATCTTCATCAAATTGAGGATGCTCTTTCACAAGAGAAATATACAAAAATAATTCTTCAACTACAAGAGACATTTTATCAAACTCATATAACAATAACAGAGATTGATCCAATGCACAAAATTCTTTATCTCTACTATTTTGAGTATATTTTAACAATCCCACTAACTAATGGTGGAACAATATTAGATGAGATTTTTAAAAATAGAGAGATATCAGAATCTGCCTATTCTGTTTTTAAGAATAGAATGTTCTCTATTTTTAAAATAAAGAAAATATCTGAAGAGAATATTTTTATAGAGGATCTTTTTGACCCTAAAAAAAGCTACTTAGTTCAACTTTTAGATTCATCTGGTTTTAGAAAAGGTGATTTAATCCAAACATTTATATATTTTAGAGATAACTCATATTTTTTATCTGATGGTGCATTAACCCATTTTCGAGAGTCTTTTAAATATCTTGAGAAACGAATAAAAATCATCAAACAGGAGGATGAGAAGCAGAAAGAGCTTTTTTTAAGACAGGCATTTCGTAACTATGTAAATGCCTATAGATATACAGCATACTCTCCTCAAAATATATATGAGATGAATCTTTGAAATACTCTATTTTTTAGTTTAATTAAATATAAATCAGTTGATATTTTGACTATTTAATCCAATTTTCTATTGACAAGATAACTGTTTTTATGTAGTATGTCTCTGTTTGGAGAGGTGTCCGAGTGGTCTATGGTGCACGCTTGGAAAGCGTGTGTGTGAGAGCACCGCGGGTTCGAATCCCGCCTTCTCCGCCACTTAGGCACTCTTCGGAGTGCTTTTTTTTTAGGTAGAATGAATATATATATACTATTTATTATTGCTTGCAGAATTTTTATTGCAAACCCAGATATCTTAGAGAGACAAATAGATGATGAGATTATCTATCAAAATGCACTCTTATATGTAAATAGCAATAAAAATAGTGATATGAAACAGCGAATTTTTGATAAAATCTCTGAAAAAAAAGATATACTTTCTAAAAATTACTATTCAGAATCTCTTCATAAAGTCTCTATTATAAACAAAATACCTATTTCAGAAATAGAGGTTTTTCTTAAAAGAGCTACAATAAAAGAGATTTTTCTTAATGATACTATTTTTAAAAATGTTGATGTTTCTGATGAAGAGATTGAAAAAGAGTATAAAAACAGTTTTATAAATCTCTACAAAGATGAAAAAATATTGCTTTATCATCTTTTTTCAAAATCTGAACAGTTTTTAAAAAAAATAAAAAAAGATAGTGAAGAGAAAGGTGTTGTTGATTTAAATGATTGGGAGTTGATTGATTGGTCTACAAAAGATGATTTACCAACATTTTTTGCTCCAGCATTTAAACTTAAAGATGGAAGCTTTTCAGATATTGTAGTTTCTGAATATGGTTATCATCTTTTTTGGCTTGATAAAAAAGAGAGAGCCCATCTTCCATCAAAAGATGAGATAAAAAAAGAGATTTATCTAAAAATCATTGAAAAAAAACAACAAGAGATTTTTGATAAATGGGTTGAAGAACATAAAAAAAAATGTGAAGTCATAACACCTCAAAATTTTTTTAATTTTTGGGAATAAAAAATAGTAAAATATCTTTTAAATTTACTAGGGATGTTTTGTTTTATCACTATAATTTTAATAGCTATAGAATAGATTATTTCTAAAAATTTTTGTGATAACTTTTATGAAAAGGTGGTTAAATGTTAAAAAATATTATTATAACTCTAATTTTATTAGTATCAATTACACTATTTGGAGATATGATTGATAGAATAGAGGTTGTTGTAAATAATGAGATAATAACTCATCAAGATATTATAAAAGAGTTAAAATCATTAGAAAATCCATCTCAATTAACTGGATTTGAACCATTTTCAATGATTTTAGGCGAACTTTTATCAAATGGTGAGGTTCAAAAAGATCTTTTTAATGAAGTATTTATGTTGGAGACTCTTGTTGCAGAGAGACTTATTCTTCAAGAGGCACAAAAAGATGGAGTTGATGTTACCGATTTTGAAACAGAACAGCTTTTTCAATCAATTATTGAGAGAAATAAAACAACTGAAGTTGAATTTAGAACAACTCTTTTATCAAGAGGAATCTCTATTGATAAATTTAAAGAGTCTTTGAAAAAAAGAAGTCTTTTTGAAAGAATGAAACAGAATAAGGTATTTCCTAAAATCTCTATTTCAGATTTTGAAATGGAGAATTACTATAAAATGAACTACTCTAATAAAAAAACTTTTAAAGTTGCATATCTTTATATCAAAGAGTTAGAGAGTGCAACAGTTGAAGAAAAAGAGGCAAATCTTCAGAAAATAAAAGAGATTAAAGAGGGGGTAGAGAGTGGAAAAAATTTTGAAGAGTTAGTAAAAATTTACTCTGATGGTCCATTTAAAAATGATGGTGGTGAGTTAGATTGGATGACTCAAGACTCTCTTGAGACCTCATTAGAGGAGGAGATTTTTAAATTAAAAGAGGGAATGACAACTCCACCAATGAAAACATATAATGGATATCATATTTTTAAGCTACTTGGATTAAAATATGTTGAATCAAACTCTTTTGATAGTTTAAAAGAGGAGATTTATCAGATTTTAGCATATAAAAAATGGCACTCTGTTTTTATGATTTGGCTAGATGAGCTTAAAAGAAAAGCCTATTTGGAGTATAAAAATGAGAATAGCAATTACGGTAGGGGATTTAGCTGGAATAAGTGGTATAGTAATTTTAAAGGCGATAAATAGTATTGATTTACAAAATATTCCTTTTATTATATATGGTAATAGATGTTTTTTTAGGCAGCTATATGAAAAAAATAAGGGATCTCTTCCTAATATAGATTTTAATAAAATTCAATTTAAAGATGATTTTAATATAGATTTCTCTCTTGATATTTTGGGAAATCCATCTTCTGAAATTGGAGAGGCTGCTGGTGTCTATTTTAAAGCAGCAATAGATGACTCTTTAAAAGGTGATATTGATGCTATTGTTACAGCACCATTATCAAAAGAGTTTTTAATAAAAGGGGGATTTAATTATCCTGGTCATACAGGAATGTTGCAAAAATTAACAAATAGTCCCTCAAGTGTAATGATGCTTTATGGTGATAAATTAAAAGTTGCACTATTAACAACTCATCTTCCATTATCAAAAGTTAGTGAAAATATAACATCCGATTTAATAATAGAGATAACATCAATTGTAAACAGCTCTTTAAAAAATTGGTTTGGAATAAAAAATCCTAAAATAGCTATTTTAGGATTAAATCCTCATAGTGGAGAGATGGGGGTTTTAGGTAGAGATGAAATCGATAATTTTTTACCTGCAATAGAGTATTTAAAAAACATTGGGATTAATATTGATGGACCATTTCCATCAGATACATTTTTTTATAAAAAATATAGTAACTATGATGTAGTTATTGCTGCTTATCATGATCAGGGATTAATCCCTTTAAAAATGTTACATTTTGATGATGGGGTAAATATAACTCTGGGAACACCAATTATTAGAACATCCCCAGATCATGGTACCGCTTATGATATTGCAACAACATTTAATGCCTCTGAAAATAGCATGAAAAAAGCTATTCTCGAGGCTTACAGAATTGTTCAAAATAGAGTTTTATAGTCTATAATTAATAGTGTTTTTTGATAAAAGACTCTATTTGATCATATGCTTTTAGAAGAATCTCCTCATTTGGAAGAAAAACAACTCTAAAATGATTTGTTCCAGGAACTTGACCAAAACCACTTCCAGGAACAACAACAACACCTGTCTCTTTTAAAAGATTATTACAGAATGTGGTATCATCAACATCTAAATCTAGTTTAGCAAAAGCATAAAATGCCCCTTGTGGTTTTACAAGAGAGACCCCTTTTATCTCATTTAATCTTTTAAATGTTATATCTCTTCTTACTGTTAATTTTTCTAACATCTCTGCAAAATGTGGTTGATTTTGATCTAATAGTGCTGGTTTTATTGCATACTGTTCAGGATGATTTGCACTTAAACGTGCACGAACAAGTTTTTGCATTGCCTCATTATATCCACAAACAACCTCTTTAGCACCAGTAACAATTCCCCATCCAATTCTAAATCCTGGAACCATATGAGATTTTGATAAGCCATTAAATGTTATAATTGGAGCCTCTCCATCAAGTGTTGCAAGAGATATATGTTTTCCATTATCAAAAAGTAGCTTTTCATAAATCTCATCAGAAAAAATAAGCAGATTATGTTTTTTTGCTATATCTAAAACACCTTTTAATGATTTTTCAGAGTAGTTTGTTCCTGTTGGATTATTTGGATTTATTATAAGAATCCCTTTTGTTTTTTCAGTTATTTTAGATTCAATATCATCTAAATCTGGTTCCCAATTATTGTTTTCATCAAGGTAGTAGTATTTTGTTTCTGCATTGAGTTTATTAATAATTGTATTATATAATGGGTATGTTGGAGCTGGAAGTAAAAATTGATCTCCAGGATCTAATAAAGCTGTTAAAGCAATATCAATTGCTTCACTTGCACCAGTTGTTACAAATATATCATGAACAGATTTAAACCCTTTTAAAATAGACTCTGTTCTAATTGCATCAACAGCCTCTTGAATACCACTTGATGGAGCATATCCATTTCTATTATTATTCATTGCCTCAATTGTTCTATCAATTAAAAATTTTGGAGTTTCAAAATCGTAAATATTTGGGTCTCCAATATTAAGATAAAGCATCTCTTTTCCTGTTTTTTCAACCTCTTTTGCTAAAACAACAATATCTCTAATTGCATATTTGATTTTTTCTGTTCTTTTTGCTGGTTTTATCTCTCTCCAATCACCCATTTTTAGACCTCCTAAGCTAATACCATTAAATAATCTTTTTTTCAGAAAAAATAAAGAGATTTTTTATCAAAAGTTTTTAATTATTTGATTTTAAGAAATAAAAGATTTACAATATTATAATATAAAGCATTAAAATCTCTATATCTGATTTTAATAACTATTTTTTACAAAAAATATTATTAATTTTGTATTTTTATTTTACTTGCTTATATGAGTAAATAAAAAATATTTTGTAGGGTTTTTGTTTTTAACAACCTGTTTATATTAGGAGGTTTTATGAAATCTATCATCTATCTTATTCTTTTTCTTTTTGCAATGGCTTCTCTTTTTGCCAAAGATATCTATGTAAAGGCTGGTTCATCGGGTGATGGTTCATCAAAAACTACCCCTTATGGAACTGTTGATGATGCATTAAGATCTGCTTTTTCTGGAGATGTTATTCATGTCGCAAAAGGGGACTATTTTGGTCCTGGAGGTAGTGGACTTTTTGTTATTGGAAAACCAGATATAACTCTTGTAGGTGGTTATAATGATGATTTTTCAAAAAGGGATCCATTTAAAAATGTTACAAGACTTATGAGAGGAGCCTCTGAAGATCCTAAAGACTGTTTAGACTCTCCTCGTTGCAAAGAGATTCTTGAAAGACAAAAAGTTCCAGTAACAAAAGCATCATATAATGCAAAGGGTATTGTTGTTGGAGAAAAAGACCACTCTAATTTTGTTTTAGATGGTTTTGTTGTTGATGGCTATACACGAAATACCTATAAAAATAATGATGATTTAAGTCTTGCAAAGGGACCATTAGGAACACAATGCCTTCAATTTAATAGTAAAGGTGTTAAAATTAGAAATAATGTGATTTTAAATTGTGCAGGTCCAGGTGTTTTTATGAATGCTCTTGGAACTAAATTGGACTCAAAAGATACTAAAGAGTCTGGAGATGATTGGGGTGAAATTAGTAATAATATCATTCTAAATACTCGTTTACAGAATATAGATTTTCGTGTTGGAAATAGAGATGCAAAAAATGCTCCTGATGGGGGATGTGCAATTATAAAAAATAATACTTTAGCATTTAACTGGGAGGGTTCTGGAGAGGATTATAATATTCTTCAAGGACGTCAAACTCAACTTACAGTTAAAGATAATGTAATGGTTTTTGCAGGATTTGCAATTAATAATGGCTTTGATGAAAGTCGTTTTGGAAGATATATTGGTAATGTTTTTTATGGACATACAGCTGGGTTATATCGTTATATGGATAGACCAAATTCTACCTTAATTTTGGATGATCCTAAAGAGCTTGATGGAGATAAATGTAAAAAGAAATATAGCTGTTCAAAACAGAGCAAAGGAAATATAGCACAAGATCCAAAATTTAAAGCAACAGACCAATTTTTTCTCGATAAATTTTTTAATCAGATTGCAAGTACAGGTGGTGGAAAAGTTACTATGGATATGATGAATCAATGGCGTCAAGCTCATGGAATGAATCTTCAAGGATCTAAAGGAACTGGTAAAGTTAATTATGCTCCTATTTGGGATCCAGGAAAAGATTGGAAAAATATTCTTTTATTTACAGATATTGAGGGAAAAGGGGCTCAAGTAAATGGAATTGGAGGCTCTTTTCAATCATATTCAAGCAAAGCAACTGTTGTTGTTGAAAAAGAGTATAAAGAGATATCTCTTGATGATATTAAGAGAGGGAAAAAGATGGTTCAACCAATTGCTGCAACAGGAGATAAAGGATTTGACCTTCAGGTTGTTTTAAAAATTGGAGATCAACAGATGAGTTCTTACTATCTTCCAGAGGGAGCTAATGCAAAAAGAGATGATGGATGGGAGTGTTATTATGATGGCTCAAAAGAGATTTATCTATATGTTAAACGTGGAACAGAGGCTTTAGATCTTTTAAAACAGGCTAAAAAAGAGGGTTCTGAAGTCATTATAAAAGGAACAGCTTTTGGATTAGTAAAAATGCCTGATAGAGTTGGTATTAAAATTGATTTAATTGAAAGTAATGATGATGATTGATTCTATTTTAATAAAATTGCATCAATCTCTCGTTGTAAATCTCTTTTAGAGGCTGCACCAACCATAATATGAATCAATTTTCCATCTTTAAAAAATAGAAGGCTTGGAATAGATCTTATTTGATATTTTGCAGACATTTTTCTGTTTTGTTCTGTGTTTAGTTTTGATATTAATACTCTTCCTTTATACTCTTCTGCTAATGCATCAATAATTGGGGCAACTCTTTGACAAGGAACACACCAAGGAGCCCAACAATCAACTAAAACAGGAATGGAGCTATCTTTTATTGTTTGTTCCATATTTAGATCTGTTAGATTTGTTGGTTTTACTTTTTCCATAACTGTTTCAGTTTTTTTCTCTTCTATTTTACCATCTTGATTTCCCTCTTTTTTTCCAAAAATTGATTGAAGTAGGCCCATAATCTCTCCATAAAAATAGTACTTATTTAATATAATCACAAAAAACTAATAATCAATAGGTAAAAAATAAGTTTTTTTTATTCTATATATTGAGATAAGGGAATAGATAATGTTATTTATATATTCAATGCTTTATAAAGCTCTAAATATGCTAAAAGTATTGATTTATCAATTGTGATAATAGTTGATTTTATAGAGAATATAGATTTTTTAAGGTCTATAACTGTTTTATACTCTCCAATTCCACCAACATATCTTTTTTCTGCCTCATTATAGGAGTTTTGAGCATGTTTTAAAGATGTTTTTATATGTTCTCTCTGCTTTTTTAATAGATCTATTTTTACAAGTGCAGTTTCTACCTCTAAAAAAGCATTTAAAACTATTTTCTTATAATTAACAATACTCTGTTTATATCTCTCAACATTCTGTTTTAATGCAGCCTCTTTTGTTCCTGCAGAGAATATTGAGTAATTAATATTTGCACCACCAGAGAGAGTTAAGTAATCAGTATTAAAAAAGTTTGCAACATCTGTAATATTAAGAAAACCAACAACAGCATTAAGTGATATTGATGGATATTGGTCTGCTTTTGAGTAGCCAATCTGTTCTCTTGCAGCATCCATTTTTTTCTCAGCAGATTTAATATCATATCTATTTTTTAAAAGTTCTGAAGGAACTCCTATTGAAACATCCTCAAGTTTTAATATTTTATTTTCAAGAGAGAGATAGTTGGAATCTATATTTTCATCTATATTTTCATTATTTTTTGAGGGTAGATTTTTATCTGAATTATCAGAATCTATTTTTACAGATTTTTTTTGAAATTTTTCAAAACTAAATATAAAATCCTCTGGATACTCTCCAATTAAAACTTTAAGAGCATATTTTCTAAGTTTTTTCTGTTGCTCAAGTTGTTGAATATTAGATTTATAGTTCTCTATATTCTGTTTTAAACTTTCAATGTTAAATACTGTTCCTATTCCAAGCTCATATTTTCTATTTTCAAGGCTTAGCTCCTCTTCAAAAATATTGATAATCTGATTTGTAAGATTAATATTTAATTCTGTTGAGTATACTTCAAAATATGAGGTAATAATATTTGAAATTAATGATAGTTGAGCCTGTTTAAAATCCTGTTCCGATGATTCAAGATTATAAAGGGCTGCTCTTTCAAGTGCACCATATTTATCAAAAATATCCAATTCAAATGTTGAACCAACCTGAAGAGAGTAAACATCTTTTACTGTTGGTTCATAAGAGGTTGTAACTCCATTTGGTCCAACTGATGTTGCAATTTGAGGAGATCTTGAAATTGTTCCAGAGGCTGAAGATGTTACTGTTGGATATTTTTTTGCTTCAGATATTGTAAATTGAGCCTTTAATATATTTATATTAAAAATAGCATTTTTTAAGTCTAAATTGTTTTCAACCCCTTTTTTTATAAGTGAATTAAGTATTGAATCATCAAATTTACTCCACCATTCTCCCTGATTTTCCCAAGTTTTTTTGTAATTTTCTGAATTATTAAACTCTTTTTTTATATCATAATCTAATTTAATAACCTCTTTTTCTGGAGTTAAACTACAGGAGCTTATCATAATTGTAGATAATGAAATATATGAAAAAACTCTAAAAAAATCTATTTTTCTTGAAAAAAACAGAAAATTTAGTTTTTTATCTATTTTTTTTAAAATAGATAAAAGTGAATTAGCACTGTATTTCATCTAATACCTCCTCATTTTTCTCATCTTTTTTGAAAATAGATATAACACTATCAGAAATTAAAACTCCGATTGGTATTAAATATAGAGTAATAATTGTTGTAAATAGAATTCCGAAACCTAAACTAATTGCCATTGGAATTAAAAATTTAGCTTGGATACTTTTTTCAAGTATCATTGGAGCTAGACCTAAAAATGTTGTTAATGATGTTAAAAGAATTGGTCTAAATCTACGTTTTACTGCTGCAACAACAAGCTCCTCTTTTCTTTTTTTTGTAAGATTTTTCTCTTGTGAAAAAAGCTCATTTATATAGTCAACAAGAACTAAAGCATCATTAACAACAACTCCAGATAATGCTACTACTCCAATTGCACTCATGAATGAGAAATGATAACCAAGAAAATAGTGGGCAATGATGGAACCAACAATACCAAAGGGAATAGATAGCATAATAATAAATGGTTGAGAGTATGATTTAAATGGTATTGCTAAAAGAACATAAACAGCAAATAGTGCTATAAGAAAATTACTTAAAAGAGATTTCATCGATTTTTGTCTCTCTTTTTGTGCTCCCTCATAATCAAATGAGATTCCATAATATTTTCTTTTAACAACATTATCAAGATACTGTCTTAAATCTTTATTTATCTCATCTGCATTGGCAATTGATTCATCAACACTTGCAGTAACACCAATAACTTTTTTACCATTAACTCTAGTTATTGATGAGTATCCATTTTCAATTGTAAATTCAGATACCTCACTAAGAGGAATCTCTACTCCTGTTTGTGTTCTAATTCTCATTTTTTTAATATTATCAATGGAATCTCTTTCAGATTTGGGATACCAAACTCTTATTTTTACCTCATCTTTTCCTCTTTGAACTCTTAAAACCTCATCACCATAAAATCCATATCTTAACTCTTGTGCAATATCAGATAATTTAATACCCAATCTTTTTGCACTCTCTTTTAGTTTAAATTTAATCTCTAGTTTTCCCTCATTAAAATTATCTTTTATATTGTAAACACCATTATAACTTAATAGTTTCTCTTTAATCTCTTCAGATGCCTTTCCTAAATTATCAAAATCTGATCCAAGAATATTAACAGATATAGCATCTCCTGCACTCATAAGAGTACTTTGAAATTGTAGATTATCAATTCCTGCTAGCTTACCAATATTTTTTTTCCATGAAGAGATTATCTCCATTGCAGAAAATTTTCGCTTTTCTGAAGCTAAAAGTTCAATGTTAATCTCTGCAACTGATGGATTAGATGTTGTTATTGTATTTGCATTAGGGCCACGTCTTGTTGATGGTTGGTCTCCAATTGACACAAAAATATTTTTAAATATTTCCCCTTTGTGTTGAGGAAATTTTTTCTCAAACTCCTCTTTTGTTTTTTCAGATGCACTCAGAATCCTATCAACAATTCTCTTTGTATTCTCTAAAGTTGAGCCTTGTGGCATTGTTAAATATGCAACAGCATTATCTCCCTCAATCTCTGGAAAAAATACAAATTTAACTGAACCACCAACAAAAAGACCTACTGAAACAATAAAAACCAATATAAACATTGCCAAAACAATATATTTAAATTTTATTGCTAATTCAACAGTAGGTCCAAGTATTTTATTTATAAAAAATTTTAATCCAATATCCACTTTTTTTGTTATTATTGCAGAGCCTTTTGTAAGAAGTGTATTTGATTCAAGTTTTATTGTTGAAAGATGAGCTGGTAGAATGAATAAAGATTCAAATAGTGAAATCATTAATACACCAATTACAATAATTGGAATTACAGCCATTATTTTTCCCATATTACCAGCTGTAAAAAGAAGAGGAGAGAATGTTGCAACTGTTGTTAAAACAGCAAATATAACAGGAACAGCAATTCTTGTTGTTGCTCTTTTTGATGCCTCTCTTGGAGGAACTCCATTCTCCCTATTTGAATAAACATCTTCACCAACAACAATTGCATCATCAACAACAATTCCCAATACAACAATAAATGCAAATAGTGACATCATATTAATTGTTACACCAGCCAGATACATTATGAAAAATCCTCCCATAAATGATATTATAATACCTGATGAAACCCATAATGCTAATCGTAAATCCAGAAATAGAGTTAAAGATAATAGAACAAATATAAAACCCCAAGCAGCATTTTTTAACATTAAATCAAGACGAGCTCTTAGAATTGTAGATCTATCATTCCAAGTCTCAATTGTCACACCAGATGGTAATTCACTTTTAATAGATTCAATATAATTATAGACTGCCTCTGAAATAGCTAATGGTTTTTGATCTCCTGTTCTTGCAACATCAATCATAACAGCAGGTTTTCCATTAAAATATGAATAAAGATCAGAATCTTCAAAATCATCTTTTATTGTTGCAATATCTTTTAATTTAAGAGTTGTTCCTGATGTAGATTTTTTTATTACAATATTTTTATACTCATCTGCATTATATTTTAATCCTTTTGTTCTTAATAAAATCTCCTCATTTTTTCTTTTTATTTTTCCTGCTGGCATATCTAAAGAGGCTGTTTTTATTGCATTTGAGATATCAGAGAATTTTAATCCGTAATATTTTAGTTTCTCTTCTGAAATCTCTATTGATATCTCATAATTTTTAATTCCACTAATTGAAACTTGCGATATTGTACTCATTGAAGTAAGATCATCTTTTACCCTTTCTGCAAGTTTTTTCATCTCATCAAAATTTAGTTCACCTAAAATTGCAATTCTAATAACATTATCTGTTCTAATGTTTTGTGTTATAATAGGTCTCTCTGCATCTGTTGGAAATGTCAAAATTCTATTTACTTGTGTTTCAATTCTATCTTTAACAACAGATACATCAGCTCCTAATTCAAGTTGAGCAACAACAACACCAACCCCTTCTGAAGATGTTGAGGTTATCTGTTCTATTCCAACAACATCAGATACTGCCTCCTCTATTTTAGATACAATTGATTCCTCTATATCCTCTGGTGTTGCTCCTCGATAAACAACCTGAATTGTGATTGTATCAAGTGGTATTTCAGGAAATATCTCCTGATTTGCAGATTTAATAGAGATAAAACCTGCAAAAATTATCATTAACATAACAAGGTTGACTGTTACATGATTATCAACCATCCACTCTATAGCTTTTTTCATTCTATCTCCAATAAAATATACAATGTTTCACGTGGAACATTTCGAATAAAGTAGTAACTAAATATACTATTTTATTCAATCTCTAATTTCATTCCATTAACAGCATCAATAATTTGAGTTGTTATTATTTTATCATTCTGAGATATTCCTTTTATAAATACATCATTTCCATTCTGATAAATCACATCTATATCTTTAATTTGGAGTATTCCATTATTATAAATATAGACTCTATTTTGTTTAATATAATCCTCTTTTAAAACAAAAAGATTTTCAAATATATCTCCAAAAATTGTAACTTCTGAATACATTCCAGAGACTAAAGGAAATGAGTCCTCTTTTGTGCTGTTTTCGATTTCAATAATAACTTGAATCATTTTTGTAATAGAGTCTAATTCAGCACCAATTGATAGAATTTTCCCTTTTTTTTCAACTAATTTGTTGGCAAATTTTGTTGAGACTAAAACATTAACTGCATCCTTATTATTTAGAATATTATTTAAAAGAGCCATATCACTCTCTTTTAATTGGAGTTTAATATATATATTCTCTTGACTTTGAAGTTTTACAATTTTTGACCCAATTGATAGAAATTGCCCTTGTGTTGCATATTTTTGTGATATTTTTGCATCAAAGGGTGCTTTTATTATTGTTCTTTCAAGATTAACTTTTGCTTTTTTTAAATTTGCTTCAGATGCTTTCAAATTGGCTTTTGCAGACTCAATTTGAGGTATTTTTAATCGCAATTGTGATGGTTCAGCATTACTATTTTTTGATTTATATAGTTCCCACTCCGCTTTTGCAATTTTTCCCTCCTCCTCTTGTTGTAAAAGGAGTGTTTTTTTGTTTAAAACATCTGCTTCCGCAGATTCTAAAGCAAGTTTATAATCTGTTTGTTCTATTATTGCTATTATATCCCCTTTTTTTAACTCTCCTCCTAAATATACTTTTTCAGAAAGTTTTACCAAATCTCCAGAGACTTTTGCCAAAACCTCTATCTCATCTGGCATATATATTGAACCAAACTCCTTCACCTCAATCTGTTTTTTCATTGGTTGAAAATTCTCAACTTTTACTATTGGAATTTTTTTATCAATTGCTATTTTTTTTGGTTTGGGTCTACTTGCTTTCATTTTTTGAAAAGCTGTAACTCCACCAAATACAAGAGTTATTGGAATAATAACATTAAAAAATACTATTTTTGCTAGTTTGATAATACTCATCAAAACTCCTTATTTAATGATTTTTATAAATTAAATTATCGTTCATCTTGATAATTTTTTACATTTTGCAACATTTTTGATAATATTTTGTCTAATGAATCTATTTCATCTTGAGAAATATCTTTATACATAATATCACTCCAACTTTTCATTATTCTAAAAACCTCTAATTTAAATGATTTTCCCTTATCTGTTAATGATAAATTAAAAGCTCGTTTATCTTTTCTATCTCTCTCTTTATTTAAATACCCTAAATCATAGAGAGTTTTAACAGCTCTTGTTATTGTTGCCTTATCAAAGCCCAAAGCAGCTCTAATTGTTTCCTGAGAAACAACAACATCATTCTCATCAATTAAAAAACTTAATACAGGCATTTGTCCAGATGATATATCTAAATTTATATGATTTTCATGAATAAAACTTTTTGTTGCTTTCATTAAAACACATAAACTCCTTCCAATCTGTTTTTTTTGTCTAATCTCATCAGAAAACATATATCCTCTCTTAAAATAGTTAAAATGGTGCTTTTAAGATAGATTTAAATCTATCTTAAAGCAAATATACAACTATTTAGTTGCATTGTCAACTATTTAGTTGCAAAATCAACTATTTAGTTGCAAAATCAACAAAATATAAATTACATAGACTCTATTTTTATCATTTGGTTAATAGATTAATTTTAATAACCAGATTTTATAAAATAATTAATATGAAAAACATAACTAAACCTCTATTTTTTACAAAATAAAAATATTAATTAAAAAATAGACTTGCTTTTAATATAAAACAATATTATCATGTGAAACTATTGTGTGAGGCATTAATGAACGAAAAAAGAACAAAAAATTCAAGAGCTTGGGAGAGAGCAAGAGCTCTTGTGAATATGACTTATCAATTTATAAGAAGAGATGGATTTAAAAGTGATCAAATTCTATCTGACCACTTTAAAAGTGTTGCTATTTCACTTTTTTTATCTGTTTCTGATGAGTCAAATTTATCAAAATTAGAAACAGAGAATTGGATTAGAAAAGTATCAACAATTCTAACTATAGCTCTTGACCAAAAATATATCACATTTCATGATCAAAAAGATATTCTACTTATACTTGATGAGATAACTCAACTTTTACAAAAAGATGATTACTCAAAGGATAACAGATTTGAGAAAAAAGAGTTTAATAAACATAACTCTTATGAAAACAAGAATGATTACTCAAAGGATAACAGATTTGAAAAAAAAGAGTTTAATAAACATAACTCTTATGAAAACAAGAATGATTACTCAAAGGATAATAGATTTGAGAAAAAAGAGTTTAATAAACAAAGCTCTTATGGAAATAAAAATGATTTTCATAAAGATAAAAAAAACTCGACTAGTTATGATGATAGAAACAAAAAATATAGTGACTCTTTTGATAAGAAGGGTTCAAAAGATGGATATAAAGGGTTTGAAAAAACTGACAAATTGAAAAAGCTTGTTGCAAAAGCTGATGATAGATTCAGAAAAAATAAAGATGATGAGTTTGGTGATGAGTTCTATGATGAAGATAACTGGTATGAGACTTCTCCTAAAAAACAGAGCTCTTCAAAAGAGAAGGTAAAACCAGAAAGAGCTAGAACATTTGATCGAAACCCAAAGGCTCCAACAAAAAAACCTTTAAAAATGAATCATCCAAATAAACGAGACAAACATTAATAATTAGTGCTTTTTAAAAAAGTTAAATTTTTCTAAACTCTACTATTTTTTAAATCTCATTAAAATTAAAATAATCCTCTTGCTTTGATTTGTAAAATATATATTATAGTTTTTGTACTAAAAAGGAGGCTTATTATGCTTAATTTCTCTTATGAACTTATAAAAAAGGCCCCAAACTCAAAGGCAAGATTGGGAAAAATAAAAACAAGAAGAGGTATAATAAATACACCTATATTTATGCCTGTTGGAACTGTTGGAAGTGTTAAATCATTAACACCTCATGATTTAAATGAGATTGGAGCACAAATTATACTTGGAAATACATATCATTTATCATTAAGACCTGGGACAGAGGTTTTAGATAGTTTTGGTGGACTTCATGATTTTATGAAGTGGGATAAACCAATTTTAACTGATAGTGGTGGTTTTCAGGTTTTTTCTCTTGCAGATATAAGAAAAATACAGGAGGAGGGAGTTACTTTTAATAATCATCTTAATGGTGGAAAAATATTTATCTCTCCTGAGGTTTCAATGAAAATTCAGGGATCAATAAATAGTGAAATTGTTATGGCTTTTGATGAGTGTCCTCCATCTCCTTATGATAGAAAATATATGGAACCATCTATTGCAAGAACAACAAGATGGTTAAAAAGATGCAAAGATGCAATAAATCCAGAGCAGGCTCTATTTGGTATAAATCAGGGTGGAATTCATTATGATTTAAGATTAAGACATTTAGAGGAGATATTACCACTTGATTTACCAGGCTATGCGGTTGGAGGTTTAAGTGTTGGTGAAAAAAATGAGGAGATGTATGAGATTTTAGATCAAATATTACCCCATTTCCCTGAGAATAAACCCCGATATCTTATGGGGGTTGGTACTCCTGTTGATATTCTTATGGGAATTGATGCAGGAATTGATATGTTTGATTGTGTTATGCCAACTAGAAATGCTAGAAATGGTCAATTTTTTACTTGGAAAGGAAAGTTAAATATAAAAAGAGAGTCTTTTAAATTTGATCATAGACCAGTTGATGAGAATTGTAGCTGTTATACTTGTAGAAACTACTCTAGAGCCTATTTAAGACATCTTTTTGCATCAAAAGAGATTCTAAGTTATCGTTTAAATACAATTCATAACCTTCATTTTTATCTTGATTTAGTTAGAAAAAGCAGAGAAGCTATTGAAAATGGTGAATTTGATATTTTTAAAAAACATGCAATAGTGTCTGTTTCTCAAAAAATTGATAATTAAAACCATTTTTTGTTAATTTGATAATCATATTTTATGTGATTTATTTAAAAAAGATATAAAAAGGGCTCTTTTAATTTATAATTTAGTTTCTAAGTGGTTTTCCTGTTTGAAGCATGTGTGCAATTCGCTCTTGAGTCCCTTTTGTTCCAAGAAGTTTCATAAAAGCCTCTCTTTCAAGGTCTAATAAATTATCTTCAGATAACCCTTTTGAGTATGTTGTTTTTCCTCCACCCATAACATAAGCCAACTCCATTGCAACAATTTTATCATGAGGTGTTACTAAACCTTTGGCATCTAACTCCTCAATATTCATTTTTATTGCTGTTTGAACAGTATCTGCCCCAGGAAGATATATTAGTGATTCACTGTTTTTAACAAAATTTTTAGAGTACTCTAAAACATCATTTTTTGCATCTGCAAGAAGATATGCTTTATTTGTTGTAAGTCGAGTTGTCTCTTTTTTTAGATAGCCTGTTAAAACTGCCTCAGGACCACTTGTTGCAATTTTTGCCATTCCAATAACTTCAAAACTTTTAATCACAGGAAACATTGGTCCAGGAATAGAACCTCTCCAAGGATCCCACATTTTAGGATACTCCTCTCCAACTTTACTTTGTTGTTTTCTGTGCCATAAATCACGATTTTTAAATAGAAGCTCTTTTGTTCCGCCACCACCAGGAATAACACCAACACCAACTTCAACTAATCCCATGTAGGTTTCACCAAGTGTTCTTACATGTGTTCCATGCATTGCTATCTCACAACCACCACCAAGAGTTAAAGAGTGAGTTGCCACAACAACAGGAAAAGAGGCAAATTTAAAAGCTTTATTGGCATATTGAAAATCATGAACCATTTTCTCAATATCATCCCATTTTTTAGTGTTAACAGCCATTAAAATCTGCATTAAATTTGCACCAGCAGAGAAATGTTCTCCATCATTATAAACAACAACCCCTTTTGCACCTCTTGATTCTGCTAACTCTAATAGTTTGAATTGTGAATTTATAATATCAGTATCAATAGCATTCATTTTAGTATGAAACTCAAGAGCTAAAACATCATCACCAATATCATGAATTGTTGCACTACTGTTTTTATAAATAGCCTCTTTTGTCTCTTTGATATTTGATAAAACAAGAGCATTAGGAATCTCTGGAATAGGCTTATATGATTTTGTATTAAAATCGAAATATTGTTGAACAACTCCCTCTTTTTTATAGAAAGATTCTCCATGTTTTAAAAGTTCTAAAACAGTCTCAGGAATCTCTAATTCATCATTTTTCATTCTTTCAACAACATCTCTAACACCAATTGCATCCCAAGTTTCAAATGGACCAATCTCCCAATTAAATCCCCATTTCATTGCATTATCAATATTTACAATATCATCCGCAATCTCTCCAATCATTAAAGCAGAGTATCTGAGAATATCTCTAAAAACAGACCAAGCAAAAATTGAGGCATCATCTCCTTTTGTGATTTGTTCATCTGTTTTTAGGTTTTCAGATGATAATTTTTCTGTATAAGATAAAATAGCTTTTACTCTTTTTCCAACATCAGAGATTGCTTTACCCTTTTTTAAAGACTTAAACTCTTTTTTTTGAGGTGGAAGGTATTCAAGTGTTCTTAAATCAAGCTCAAAAATCTCTTTGCCTCTTTTTTCATAAAATCCTTTTCCCGATTTTTGGCCTAAAGAACCATTTTTAACAAGAGTTTTAACAACCTCAGGTGCAACAAAAACATCTCTTTCTGGGTCATCTGGTGCTCCATGATAAACAGTTTCAGTTGCATGAATTAAAGTATCCAATCCAACCAAATCGGCTGTACGAAACACTGCTGATTTTGGTCTTCCAGTTGCTGGTCCCATAATTTTATCAACATCAGAGAGTGTTAAGCCCTGTTGAATTGCATAATTAATTGTTCTATTAATTGCATAAACTCCAACTCTATTTGCAATAAAATTTGGGGTATCTTTTCCCCAAACAATACCTTTTCCTAAAACTTTTGAACCAAATTGAGATATTGTATCCATAGTGTCTTGAGATGTATTCTCTCCAGCAACCAACTCTAATAGATACATATATCTAACAGGATTAAAAAAGTGAGTAACCATAAAACATGATTGAAACTCTAAATCATCAACAAATGGCTCTAACATACTTTTTATTGATAGACCTGATGTATTTGATGTTACAAAACTACCTTTTTTTCTATGCTTTCTAACAAGTTCAAAAACAGAGTGTTTAATATGAAGAGCCTCAACAACCACCTCAATAATCCAATCGGCTTTTGTGATTTTATCAACATCATCCTCTAAATTACCAACAGAGATAAGAGATGCCGATTTTTTAACATAAAAAGGATCTGGTTTTAAAGATAGTTGAGCCTCTAATCCTTTTGTTGCAATTCGATTTCTAAACTCTTTTGAGTTTGAATCAATACCACCATCTTTATCTTGCTCTGTATATTTTGGAACAATATCCAAAAGTGAAACTTGAACTCCACAGTTTGCAAAATGGGCAGCAATTGCTCCTCCCATAACTCCAGAGCCTATTACACAAACATTTTTAACTCTATCCATTTTACCTCTTTTAAATGAAATAACAGAAAAATTTTATCTATTTTTTTAAAATCAACAACTACTATTATGATAATCTCTCAATAATAGTTGCAACCCCTTGACCTCCACCAATACACATTGTTGCAAGACCAATTGTTCCATTATTCTGCTTTAATACATTTAGAAGAGTTGTTATAATTCTTGCTCCAGAGGCTCCAAGAGGATGCCCTAATGCTATTGCTCCACCATTAATATTTATTTTTTCTATTGGTAAATTAAGCTCTTTTATAACAGCAATAGATTGTGCAGCAAAAGCCTCATTTAACTCGATATAATCAATGTTTGATAACTCCATTTTTGCACGTTTTAAGGCTTTTTGAACAGCAGGAACTGGTCCAATTCCCATAATTTCTGGTGCAACTCCAGCAGTTGACATTGATATAACTCTCGCTAATGGTTGTAATGATAACTCTTTTGCTTTTTCACTACTCATTATAATTAATCCAGCAGCTCCATCAGTAAGAGGAGAGGAGTTTCCAGCAGTAACAGAACCAGATTTATCAAATGCTGGTTTTAATTTTCCAAGAGACTCTAAAGTTGTATTCTCTCTAATATTATCATCTTTATAGAAATTTTGCTCAACTCCAAGCTCATCAGTAAAAAGATATGGTGTTATTTCGTCTTCAAATTTTCCACTATTTGATGCTTTTGCAGCCTTTTGATGAGATTGTAAAGCAAAATTATCCTGTTCTTCTCGAGAAATTGAGTATTTATTAGCAAGATTTTCTGCAGTTTTACCCATTGAGATATATGCCTCTGGCATCATATCATAAAGTTTCTTCGATGGAAGAGGATTAAAGCCACCCATTGGTACTTTTGTCATTGATTCTATTCCAAGAGCCACAAAAACATCACCAAAACCAGTCATAATACCTTGAGCACCATAATGTAAAGCACTCATAGATGAACCACAAAATCTATTAACAGTTATTGCAGATACAGAATTTGGAACACCAGCTAAAAATGAGATTAAACGTGAAACATTTAAACCCTGCTCTCCCTCTGGCATTGCACAACCTGTAATAATATCCTCAATATCAAGAGGATTAAGGGTTGGAACTTTATTTAAAAGAGATTTTAGAACTACTGCTCCTAACTCATCTGGTCGTGTTGCTGATAATCCACCCTTTACTGCTTTTCCCATTGCACTTCTTGTTGCTGCTACAATTACAACTTCTGACATATAACCTCCTGAAATAATGAATGAGTAATCATTCATAAAAAGTAACAACTTAACTTAAAATTGTCAAGATATAATTGGATGTGAATGAAAAAATCTAAAAATTTTATATTAAATATGATATAAACTTATAAAAATACTAATCTACTGACTTTAATATCTCTCTATTTTTTGATAAAAAATAAATTGTATGAAATTAGATTTATAAATGAATATTTTTTGATTATTAAGTGTAGGAAATATCTGTAATCTCAAGAACTCTTGTTCCTTTTGCAGACTTTATCTCAATCTCCTCTCCAATCTCTTTGCCAATTGCTTTTTGTGCTAATGGTGCTGTATATGAGATTTTCCCCTCTTGAATATCTGCTTCATCCTCTCCAACAATTTTATAAACAACCTCCTCCTCTGTATCAACATCAATAAGAGTTATAGTTGCACCAAAAATAACCTGATTGCCTTGATAATCTGAAAGGTCTATAATCTCTGCATTAGAGAGTTTTGTATCTATCTCTGCTATTTTTCTTTCAATATTACGTTGTGCCTCTTTACCAAATTTATATTCTGCATTTTCAGATAGATCTCCTTGCTCTCTTGCAATTTGAACCTCTTTTAAAATATGAGGAAGTTTCACGTTTTTTAAATCATTTCTCTCTTCTAAAAGTTTATTATATCCTTCCTTTGTCATTGGGTATCTCATCATATCGATATCTCCTCTAAGAATTAATTTGGCAATTAAAAACTTACGAAATCCTGAAAGTTAGAAAAACGGGACTCGAGCATATTATGGTCTACATTTTTTAATTTGTCAAGACCAAAATCCTCTATTGTATAGGACGCAACTATATTACCATACACAGAGGCTCTTTTTAACATTTTGAAATCAATACCATCTTTATCTCGTAAACTTTTTGCAAGAAAACCAACAAATCCACCAGCAAAACTATCCCCAGCTCCAGTTGGGTCTATAACTTTATCAACAGGACAAGCAGGCATTACAAAATGTTTGTTATCATAAAATAGATTTGCACCTCTTGCACCATTTTTAACAATAATAACTTTGGGACCTAACTGATGAATTTTATTTACAGCCTCTATTAAATCTTTTTTACCAGATAGTAGTTTTATCTCTGTTAAATTAATTACTAAAACATCAACAAGAGAGACTGTCTTAATTAATGACTCTCTTTTTTTATCTATCCAAAAATTCATTGTATCACAGATAATACACTTTGGTCTATTCATTTGCTGAATAACAGAGTATTGAAGATCAGGATCTATATTTCCTAAAAATAGTATAGGTATATCTCTTTTCTCTTCTGGAATTATTGGATTAAATGTTTCAAAAACATTTAAATCGGTTTGTAATGTTTGAGCATCACCATTTTTAGGATAAACTCCACTCCAATGAAAAGTTTTTCCCTCTTTCTTTATAATAGATGATGTATCAACTCCCTTATTTTGCAACATATCAATATCAGAGGTTGCAAAATCATCACCAACAACTGCTAAAACAGAGATTTTAGAGAAAAGAGATGCAGCAACAGAGAAGTATGTAGCTGATCCACCAAGAACTTCAGAACGTTTACCTGCCCAAGTCTCAACCGTATCATATGCAATTGAACCAACAGCAAGAACATCAGACATATTTGCCTCCCCATTTAAAAAACAAGCATATCAAAAAGTTGCTAATTTTTCAAGAGTTAACTGAATTTTAAGGATATAAAAATAACCTTTAAATTATATATTTATATCAATCTTATATAATTAATAAACTATAAATTAATATAAACTTTCACTACATTAAAATACAGTGTTGATTAAAAATATAGATAAATAGTCTGTTTTATATTGTATAAATAGATATTTAAATTGCTATTAATAGATTTATAACTATTCTATGCCTGAAATAAACTATAAATATCTGTAAGCTCATTCTTGCCAGATTTTTTAGCTTTTTCTCTGATAATATCATAGTTTTCATGATATGTTGGACGTGGATTTTGATAATAGATTCCAACAGGAATTTTATTATCATCTCTTTCAAGTGCAAGATGAAATGCTGCAACTTTATCTGTTTTATCATGAGACTCTGGAATCTCAAAAACAAGATCTTTCAAAGTTTTATACTGCTCATCTCCCCTAAATGTAACACATGGAGATATTATATCAACAATAGCAAATCCTGGATGTTTTATTGCAGCAACAATTAACTCAACAAGATGTTTCATATTTGCAGAGTAACCTCGTGCAATAAATGATGCATTATAGGCTAGAGCATAATGTATTGGATTAACAGGAGAATCCATATTTCCATAAGGGGTAGTTTTTGTTATACTTCCTGTTGGAGTTGTTGGAGATGCCTGTCCTTTTGTTAATCCATAAATATTATTGTTCATAACTAAATATGTTAAATCAATATTTTTTCTTGCAACATGGGGAAGATGTCCACCACCAATTGAGTATCCATCTCCATCACCACCAACAGCAACAACTGTTAACTCAGGTCTTGCTATTTTTGCACCTGTTGCTAAAGGGATGGCTCTACCATGAATAGCGTTAAATCCATAAGTATTTGTATATCCAGGAAATCTACTTGAACACCCAATTCCACTAAAAAACATAATATTTTCAGGTGGAATTTGGAGTTCTGCAAGAGCTTTATGTGTTGCACCTAAAACACCAAAATCACCACAACCAGGACACCAAACAGGTTTCAAATCAGTTTTATAATCAGTTGATTTATAGATAAATTGTGGTTGTTCCATTACTCAGCCTCCCCAACATAGTTTTTAGAAATTGTGTTATAAACCTCTGTAACAGAGAATGGTTTTCCTCCTGCACGATTATAAACAACCACATCTTCAGGTAGTTTTAATTGAGATTTAAGATGAGTATAAAACTGTTTTCCAAATGACATCTCAAGAATAATAAGTCTATCTAATTTATCCATAAATGGCTGAATTTTATGAATTGGTAGTGGAGAGATTAGTTGAGGTGCCATAAAGGAGACTTTTTTCCCCTCTTTTTTCAATTTTGCAACTGCCTCTAAAACAGCTCCTTTTGAAGAACCCCATGTAATAACACCAATTTTAGCACCATCACAATCTTTTTGAACTACAAAATCAAACTCTTTTGCTATATGTTGTAGTTTTAAATCTCTTTTTTCACTCATTTTTTTATGTATATCAAGATCTGAACTTGGCATTCCTGTTGATGTATGCTCTAACCCATTTGTTTGATAAATAACACCTTTTTGACCAGGAATTGCCATTGGAGAGACACCATTTTCTGTTATTTTATATCGTTTGTAATCAGACTCATTATCCTCTGGTTTTAAACGAGATATAACCTCAAATTTATTAAGCTTGAATGGTCTTAATGATACCTCTCTAGCAGAAATAAATTGATCTGATAAAAGAATAACAGGTAATTGATATTTCTCTGCAATTTGAAATGCAATATTTGCACAAACATAACTATCTTCAACACTTGTTGCTGCAATAACTGCCTTAGGAGCATCTCCATGAGTTACATACATTGCTTGTAAAAGATCTGATTGTTCAAATTTTGTTGGTAGTCCTGTTGATGGTCCTCCTCTTTGAACATTTACAATAACAAGAGGTATCTCTGCCATAGATGCCAATCCAATTGCTTCAGCCTTTAAGGAGATTCCAGGACCAGATGTTCCTGTCATAGATTTTTTACCAGCAAAAGAGGCACCAATAGCCATATTAATTGCTGCTAATTCATCCTCTGCTTGAATAACTGAACCTCCAATTTTTGGTAAATGTGTTCCTAAAAATTGAAGAATCTCTGATGCAGGTGTAATTGGATATGATGCATAAAACTCTAAACCTTGATACATAGCTCCAAGTGATATTGAATCATTTCCATTCATAATAATTTTAGGTTCCTCAACAGAATCATACTCAAATCTAAAATCGTTTTGGTTAAGATTGTTTTCAGATATCCATTTTATTCCAGCCTCAAGAGCATCAATGTTTGATTTTAAAACATCTTCACTTTTCTTTTTGAATTTCCGTTTAATAGCCTTATGTAATCCCTCTGAAGGCAAATTAAACATTGCAGATAATAGTCCAAGACTAAAAATATTTTTATTAAAAGTTGAACCTGTTAACTCTTTTGTGAGGCGTGTGATAGGAATTTGAATATTTACAAGTTTTTTCTCATCCCAAGGAAGATTTTGAGATAGTGGGGATAATTTATCATCAGAATCAGATATGATTATAGCTCCATCACTTAAGTCATATTCTGTTTTAAATCTTGGAAAATCTCCCCAGTTAAAAACTAGAAGAACCTGTACGAAATCACCCTGTGTAAAAATCTCTTCATTACTAATTCTCAATTTAATAGAGGATTCTCCTCCACGAATTTGAGGTCCAAACGATTTAAGCAAAAACCCAAAAAGCCCCTCTGAGGCTGCCGCAGATAGTAGAATCTCTCCTGCAGAGATAACACCATCTCCACCACTACCAATTATTGTTAAAATAAAATCATTTGTTGTTTTCACAACGCCTCCCTATTTTTATTTTCTGTTTTGTAAAACATTTGCCAAAGTTTTTCCTATTTCAGATGGCAAATCGGCCACATAAACACCACACTCCTTTAATTTTGCTATTTTCTCAGCTGCACCACCTGTTCCTCCAGAGATTATTGCTCCTGCATGTCCCATTCTTTTCCCTTTTGGAGCACTTTGTCCTGCAATAAAAGAGACAACAGGTTTTGTCATATTATTAGCAATCCACTCAGCAGCCTCTTCCTCTGCATTTCCCCCTATCTCACCAATCATTATAACAGCCTCTGTTTCTGTATCATTTTGAAACATTTTTAATACATCTATAAAATCTAATCCTTTAACTGGATCTCCTCCAATACCAACAACAGTTGATTGACCTAATCCTAATGATGTAGTTTGATGAACAGCCTCATAAGTAAGAGTTCCTGAACGAGAAACAATTCCAACATTCCCCTTTTTATGAATATAGGCTGGCATAATACCTATTTTTGCCTCATCTGGAGTTATTACTCCAGGGCAATTTGGTCCGATTAATAGGGTATTTTTTCCCTCCATGTATCGTTTTACTTTAATCATATCATTTACAGGAATCCCCTCTGTTATACAAACAACTAAATCCATCTCAGCATCAACTGCCTCCATAATGGCATCAGCAGCAAATGCTGGTGGAACATAAATAACAGAAACATTTCCATCCGTAACTTTTTTTGCCTCTTTTACTGTATTAAATATTGGAATATCTAAAAATTTATCTCCACCCTTTCCTGGTGTTACTCCTGCAACAATATTTGTACCATAAAGCTTTGCCTGTTCTGTGTGAAACTTTCCTGCTTCACCAGTTATACCTTGGGTTATCACTTTTGTATCTTTATTAATCAATATACTCATATATACCTCTCAAAAATTGGGTTTTAAACTATTAATATCTATTTAAACTATAAATTTTTTTATATTTTAAATAAACATGAAAAAATCTATGTAAAATAAAGATAAAAATAGCCTATCTTTGTAAACTATTTTATGGCTGAGACAATTTTAAAAGCCCCATCCTTCATATCATCTGCTGATATTATTGATAGACCAGAATTGTTGAGTAACTCTTTTCCTTTCTCAACATTTGTTCCCTCTAATCTTACAACTAAAGGCACATTGATCCCTAAATCTGATGCTGCAGCAATAACCCCCTCTGCAATAACATCACATTTCATTATTCCACCAAAAATATTTACAAAAATCCCCTTAACTTTTGGATCTGAAAGTATTATTTTAAAAGCAGCAGTAACTTTCTCTTTTGTTGCACCACCCCCAACATCAAGAAAATTTGCAGGTTCACCACCAATCTGTTTAATAATATCCATTGTAGCCATAGCTAAACCTGCTCCATTTACCATACACCCTATGTTTCCATCAAGAGCGATATATGATAAATCATATTTTTTAGCCTCAATCTCTTTTGAATCCTCCTCTGTTAAATCTCTATACTCAAGAATTTTTGGGTGGCGATATAGAGCATTGTCATCAAAACCGATTTTTGCATCTAAAGCAATTAAGTCACCCTCTTTTGTCAAAACAAGAGGATTAATTTCAGCTAAAGAGGCATCTATTTCAACAAAAGCTTTTGATAAGGCAAGCATAAAATTAACCGCTTTAGATACTGATTTTCCTTTTAAACCTAATTTAAATGCTAACTCTCTAGCTTGGAATGGTAAAAGACCTGTAATAGGGTCTATACTCTCTTTAAAAATAAGCTCTGGAGACTCCTCTGCAACTTTTTCAATCTCCATTCCACCCTCTGTTGAGGCCATCATTACTAATCTACCAATAGCTCTATCTAAAACCATTCCAACATAAAACTCTTTCTCTATATTACATCCCTCTTCTATTAAAACAGAGTTAACTTTTTTCCCTTCTGGACCTGTTTGATGTGTTATTAATTGCATTCCTAAAATATCTTCACAATATTTTTTTAACTCCTCTCTATTTTTTGCGATTTTTACTCCACCACCCTTTCCACGTCCACCTGCATGAATTTGAGCTTTTACAACTTTTATTGGATTATCTAATATTTCAGATTTTTCTAACAAATCCTCAATACTATCTCCAACAATTCCTTTAGGAACTGATACTCCATAGCTCTTTAAAATCTCTTTTGCCTGATACTCATGTATTTTCATTCTCTCCCCACTAATTTTGGCTAAAGGGTTTCAAAAATATACTACAATATTTTTTATCATTTTGCTATTTAAAACCCTAATCTTTTCATATCTTCAACATTTTTTTTCACAGAGTTTAAAGAAACTTCAAACATCTGTTTTTCTTCCTCATTTAGTTGAAACTCTAACACACTTTCTGCACCATTTTCACCTAAAATAGCAGGAACTCCCATATAATAACCAGAAACACCAAACTCACCATTTAAAAAAGCAGCGATTGCTAGAACTCTTCTTTGATTTTTTAAAATAGCCTCTGCCATCTCAACAGCAGCTGCAGCAGGAGAATAAAAGGCTGAACCTGTTTTTAAAAGAGCAACAACCTCTCCTCCTGCATCTCTTGTTCTTTTAATAATTGCATCAAGAATATCTTTTGCTTTTTCACCATGTTTTCTCTCTAAAAGCTCTTGAGCTGGAACACCATTAACATTTGCATAACGAATAATTGGAACCATTGTATCTCCATGTCCTCCTAGAACCATTGCATGAACATCTTTTGCTGACACATTCAGTTCCCAAGCTAAAAATGTTGCGAATCTAGATGAATCTAAAACACCCGCTTGTCCAATCACTCGATTGTGAGGAAATTGAGTCACTTTTTGCATTAATGTAACCATTGCATCAAGAGGATTAGATATAACAATAACAATACTATTTGGTGCATATTTTTTTATATTTTCAGCAACAGAGGAGATAATTTTAGAATTAATAGAGAGCAAATCATCTCTACTCATACCAGGTTTTCTTGGAACCCCTGCAGTTACTATACAAATATCAGAATTTTCTAAAGCCTCATAACTATTACTACCATTAACAGAAGAGTCATATCTTCCAATATGAGCAGCCTCTGCAATATCTAACATCTTTCCTTGAGGTAATCCCTCAACAATATCAACCATAACAACATCAGCTAACTCTTTTGCTGCTATTAATTGAGCTAAAACACCACCAATCTGACCACCACCAATAAGAGCTATTTTTCTTCTCATAAATCCCCTTTATATAATATATTAAACTAAAAAGTTATAAATTTGAAATCAAAGCATCAGCAAATTGAGAACACTTTAATTCACTCACATTAACCTCACCCTCTTCTCTCATTAATCTTGCAAAATCATAAGTGACTTTTTTTTCTCCTATTGTTTTTTCAAGAGAGTTAAGAATAGATTCAGCAGCCTCAATCCATCCCATATATTGTAACATCATAACCCCAGATAATATTACAGAGCTTGGATTTACTTTATCTAATCCAGCATATTTTGGTGCAGTTCCATGAGTTGCTTCAAAAATTGCATGGCCTGTAAGATAATTAATGTTAGCACCTGGAGCAATTCCAATTCCTCCAACTTGAGCAGCTAGTGCATCAGATAGATAGTCACCATTTAGATTCATTGTTGCAATAACATCAAAATCTTTTGGTCTTGTTAAAACCTGTTGGAGTGTGATATCTGCAATAGAATCTTTTACAATAATTTTCTCTCTCCAACCATTTTTTCCAAAAAGCTCTATAAGTTTTTCGGTATTTTTTATCTCTTTTAAAATATTATTCTGTTTCGATTTTTCAAGTTGATCAAACCAAGGCTCTATTTTTTTTGCCTGTTCCTCAAGTGTAATATTTTGATTTACTTCAAAATTTTCAAGAATCCAAGCCTCTTTTTGTGTTATAAAATGTTTTCTATATGTATCTTCAAAAACAACAGAGTAGGCCCAATCTTTAAATCCTCCCTCTGTAAATTTCATAATATTACCTTTATGAACAATTGTAACAGATTTTCTATTATACTGTAAAGCATAATCAAAAGCAGCTCTTATTAATCTCTCTGTTCCCTCTTTTGAAATAGGTTTTATTCCTATTGATGAGCTTTCGGGAAATCTTATTTTTTTCACCCCCATCTCATTAATTAGAAAATTCTTTACTTTTTCAACCTCTTCAGTTCCAGACATCCACTCAATACCAGCATATATATCCTCTGTGTTTTCACGGAAAATAACCATATTAACATCTTGAGGTTTTTTTACAGGAGATGGAACTCCCTTGAAATATTGAACTGGTCTTAAACATGCATATAGATCTAATGTTTGTCTTAATGCAACATTTAGACTTCTAATCCCACCACCTATTGGAGTTGTAAGTGGTCCTTTTATGCCAATTAAATACTCATTAAATGCTGTAATAGTCTCATTTGGTAACCATCCTAAACCTAAATTAAAAGATTTTTCACCAGCAAAAACCTCAAGCCATTCAATTTTTTTCACCCCATTATATGATTTTTCAACAGCAGCATCAAAAACTCTAACAGCTGCTCTCCAGATATCAGGGCCTGTCCCATCACCCTCAATAAATGGAATCACTGGATTATTGGGAACATAAAGCTTCCCATTTAAATCTATTTTTACTCTTTCTCCCATTTTACCTCCAAATATTTTATGACTTAATATAATCCCATTTTACAATGTGTCAATAAGAATTACAAGTTAAAAATATAATAATTATAAAAAAAAGTTATTTTGTATAGTATTTATTTTAGATTATATTATAGCTTAAATATGGTTTGAGTTTTTAAAAGAGTATTCTATTAGTTTAATATTCATAAAATTGGTAATCTGTGGGTTTGTAACTTAATAAGATAAAAAGTATAATAAGGTTTGGAAAATGGTGTTAGCTATATTTATTATATGGAAAAAATAGATGAAATCTGTTATAAGATACTGTTTTTTTAAGAGGTTTTGTATGATAATGAAATTAAAAGACTATTTTACTGCAGGAAATATTGTTTGTGGTGGAGTATCAACATTTTTAGTTATTGAGGCACAAAAAAGTGCGACTCCAATTGTTTTGCTACAGTGGGCAGCATATTTTATAATGTTTGGTTGGGTATTTGATGTTTTAGATGGAGTTGTTGCAAGATTAACAAAACAGTTCAATAAATTTGGTGCTGAGCTTGATAATATTGCCGATTTAATAAACTACTCTGTTGCTCCAGGTGCACTGATATATGGAAACTATATACTTATTGATTCATCTCTTAAGGGAAAAATTATAGCAGCAGTATTGGCATTATTACCAGCTCTGTTTGGTGCAATTAGAATTGCACGTTTTAATATAAAAAGAATTGAATATCCTGGAATCTGGTTTGGACTTCCACGCCCAGCATCAGCATTTTTATTAATAAATATTTTTGGTTTATCTATTTTTCCAAAATTTCCAGAGATTGGTTACGTTTTAATACCACTTTTCTCTTTTCTAAATCTTAGTTTAATCCCTTTTGTTGGACATCATAAAAGAAAATTAAATAAGTGGTGGTTTTTATCTATTGCAGGAATTGCAGGAATGATTGTAACATTTTTCTTCCTACATCTATTTACTTCAATTCACTATTTCTTTGAGGTAACATACTTTTGGTTTATGATGTATTTTGTTTCATATACAATTTTAGTTCCAAAAGATGAGAAAGTTAAAGTTAAAGCATTTCTTAAAGAGTGGAAAAAAGAGGAGAGTGAGATGTTGTAGTATTTTTAAATAATACAACTATTACCTTTTTTTTATCAAAACAGCAAAATATATTTTAAAAAAAAAGAACCAAAACTATATTTCCAACTACTGCTAAAACAATAATAATAGTTATGGCTATTATATTTTGTAAAGATATTATTGAGATTAAAATCATTATATTCATTAAAATCAATGATTTTAATTTTGATTTTTTAGAGAGTTTACCTGTTATTAGAGTGTTTCTATAATTTTTAAAAAATCTACTACTTAGAAGCCAACTATACAATTTTTGAGAGCTTTTTAAATATAACCAAGAGGTTAATAATATAAATGGAGTTGTTGGTAAAACTGGGATAAATATTCCTATAATACCTAAAATTAGTGATAATGTGCCAAATATTATGAAAATAGTTTTTTTCATTTAACTATAATAAAAAAGCAGACCGAAGTCTGCTTTTTTATAGAAAACAAAAGTATTGTAATAGTAAATATTAACGTTTTGAGAATTGGAAGCGTTTACGTGCTTTTGGACGTCCTGGTTTTTTACGCTCAACCTCTCTTGAGTCGCGTGTAATAAATCCAGCTTTTTTCAAAGTGGAACGCAATCCATTATTATAAACAAGTAATGCACGAGTGATTGCATGTTTAATAGCATCAGCTTGACCTGTTAAACCACCACCTTTTACATTAACTGTAATATCAAAACTTTTCTCGTTTTGTGTTAAAGCCAAAGGTTGTTTAAGAATCAAAATTGATGTATCTCTTACGAAATAATTTCTTAAATCGCGACCATTAACCTCAATTTTTCCAGTTCCTTTGGACAAAATAATACGAGCTACTGATGTTTTTCTTTTTCCTGTTCCCAACCATCTTTCAGTCATGTCATCTCCCTAGTTACTTTTTAATTCATATTGAAGCGGTTGTTGCGCAACATGAGGATGTTCACTGGTTGCATAAACTTTTAATTTTGTTAACATCGCACGAGAGAGCTTGTTTTTTGGCATCATGCCTTTTACAGCGATTTTTACAAGCATATCTGGATGTTTTTGAAGAAGCTCTTTAGCGGTATATGTTTTCATGTGTCCAACATATCTGCTGTGGAAAAAATAATTTTTATCGCTCCATTTTTTTCCAGTCAGCTTAATTTTGTCTGCATTTAAAGCAATAACAAAATCACCTGTATCAACATGAGGCGTATATTCCGGTTTATTTTTCCCTCTCAAAATATTTGCGATTTCAACAGCAGCACGCCCAAGAACTTTACCTGACAAATCAACAACATACCATTTGGGTGATGTAGTCTCTTTTCTAGCACTAAAGGTTTTCATGGGTCTCCTAAAAACTAACACAAGGCTTCATATTATACATGATTGCTAAATATTGTCAAGCATTTTATTTTAAACATCCTTATATATCACTAAAATGATAGATTATTTTTTTATGTAGAGTGTTTTTTTATATTTTTTTTGTTGAAATATATTTTTTATTTAAATTTATCTCTATCCATTACTAGTAACTCTTTAATTTTATTGAAATATCACCATTTTTAAACTATACTTATAGAGATTTTTTAGTTTATAAGGGGATTAATGAAAAGTATATCAAAAATTATTTTTGAAAATATCAATTTGAGATTAATATCTATTTTTTTGATATTATTGACTTTATCTCTTTATGCTCAAAATAGTATAAATTTGGAATATAAAATATTTTTTTCATCAAAAGAGATTGGAAAAGAGATAATCTCTTTTAACGAAAAAAACACTCCTATAGATTCCAAAATATCAATAAAAGATCCTGATACAGATACTATTCATAATTTAAACTACTCTTTTAAAGAGAATGTTTTAAAAATTGTTCAAGATGAAACAGATGAGGAGCAAAAAATTGATAATATATCTCCTATTGAACCACCAATAACACTGTTTTTATATAAAATTCTATCCTTAAATAAAAATAAAATTAAACTCTTTATGCCAAGTAGTGGAAATCGTTATGATGCAACTCTTGAAAATAGCTCTGTTCAAAAGGTGGTGTTTAGAAAAAAAGAGCTGTTTTTAAATAGATATATTTTAGTTTTTGATCAAATTGGAATAGAGATATTTACAGATATGGATGGAAAAATAGTGCTTACAAATTCACCTAATCTATCTATAAGAACAGAGTATATTGGAGACTCTATTAATCCCTATTCAGGGTTAAAAGATTCAAAAAAAACCCTAAAAATAGTTGAAAAAACAGAAAAAATAAAAGTAGGTTCAGTTGAATTCCCAATATATACATTCTCTCCAAAAGCTGAAAAAACAACAACAAATATTCTACTAATTCATGATTTTAATGATGAAAATACTCATTTTTATAGAGAGTTAGCAATAGTATTAGGTGAAAAATGTGGTAACATTATTTTTCCAAAAATATCTATTGATAAACTTGATTCATTTAATAATAAATATGAGGTTTTTAAAAAAATTGTAAAAAAATATAAAAATATTCATATTATAGCTATTGGAGAGGGGTCAATTATCTCTTATAAACTTAAAAAAGAGTTTAAAAATAGAGTTGAATCAATAGTCTTATTAAATCCACTCTATTTTAACTATTTTGAAATATTAAAACAACAAACAGACTCTTTATCACTTCAAGAAAACAGAAAAATTAGTTTAAAAGTTGCTTTAAAAGAGTTAGATAATATAGTAAAAAGTGATGAAAAATATACCATTTTTAATGATAAAAAGATATCAACAAAATATTTTAAAGAGCTTTTTAAAGAGGAGGCAAAAAATTATAAAGATTTTCTAAATGGGAATATCGCAATTTTTACTGCAAAATATGATAGTGATATTGATAGTAAAAATGGTTGGTACTTATACTCTTTTATTGAAAAAAATAGAGATGCTAAAGTTATTTATAAAGAGATTGATGAGAGTAATCACTATTTTTTTAAAATTCCATATAAAAGTTTTGCTTTTGATTTTGAAAATCAGGGAGAGTTTAATAGAGTGTTTATAAAAGAGTTAACCAGATTTTTAAAAAAAGTTACTAAAAGGTAGATATTATTGAAGATTATTTAAGAAAGATGTGCCAAACTCAGATTTTAATCCAAAATTTTCAAGAATAGTTGCTGATATATCTGCAAATGTACCTCTAATCCCTAAAGAACCACTATCTTTAAATGATGGTGAATATACAAGAAGTGGAACATACTCTCTTGTATGATCGGAACCTATATGTGTTGGGTCACAACCATGGTCTGCAACAAAAATAAGCATATCATCATTATCCATTTTATTCATAAACTCTTTAGCAAATATATCTGCCTCTTTTAATCCATTATAGTATCCCTCAGGATCTCTTCTATGTCCCCAAAGCATATCAAAATCAACAAGATTTACAAAAATTAAACCTTTAGTTTTTTTCTCAAGTAGTTGAAGTGTTTTATCCATTCCATCTCTATTTCCTTTTGTTGGAATCTCCTCTGTTACACCTCGATGTGCAAAAATATCACCAATTTTTCCAACAGCAACAACAGGAATATCACTTTTTTTGAGTTGATCTAACATTGTTAAATCTTTTGGTTCCATAGAGTAGTCATGACGATTATATGTTCTTTTGTAATCACCTTCAGAGCCAATAAATGGTCTTGCAATAACCCTTGCAACATTATATTTATCTAACATCTCTCTTGAGATTTTACAAACGCGATATAACTCCTCAATAGGAATAACATCCTCATGAGCTGCTATTTGAAAAACAGAGTCAGCAGATGTATATATAATAAGTTTTTTTGTCTCTACATGCTCTTTTCCATATTTATCAAGAATAACAGTTCCACTCTCTGCATAATTTCCAATATAGTCATGACCTGTTTTCTCTTTAAATTCATCCATAATCTCTTTTGGAAAACCTGTCTCTGTGTATGTAGCAAATCCCTCTTTTAGTGGTGTTCCTGCAATCTCCCAATGACCTGTTGTTGTATCTTTTCCATTTGAATACTCAGACATTATTCCATAATAACCTTTTTCAGGTTTTTGGGTTATATTATTTTCTAAAATATGTTTTAATCCAATTGAATTAAATGTTTCTAACTCATTTTTCCCAGCATGTTCAACTATATGTTTTATTGTATTTGTTCCTGCATCACCATATTTATCTGCATCTGGAAGAGCACCAACACCAGCAGAGTCTAAAACAATAAGATATATATTTTTCATAAAATCCTCCAAAGTAAACAAATTAATGATACTTATTAAAAATAGGTTGTCAATGCTGTTTTTGTGAATATATCGTAACTTTAGTTATATTAATCACCAAAAATGTAAAAGAATCTTAAACCAATTGTAAAATAGGCATCAAAAGCATCCTCATACTCTGTTAAAGTGTGTTCATATCGTATAAATGTAGCAATTGAGTAGTTCCAATTAATAAGATATGATAAAGCAAAACCAAAATAACCATTTACAATAAATATGTTATCATTTAGTTCATTATTTTTAAGACCTGTAAAACTTATTCCACCTTCAAAAATTGGGACAAGCCTTAAAACATCTAAATTATATAAAAAACCAAAATAACCATTTACAATATCATATTTTGATCCAGAGAAATGTTTATTATAATTTAAACTTCCTGTCACTCCCCAAAAATCAGTAAGACTATATGTTGTTACAAAACCAACACCTGCACCATGTGAATAATTATCGAGTTTTAAATATCCAGAGTAGTTTGCTTCTGCACCAATTCCCCAACCTCCTGCCTCAGAATATAGAGATGTAGTAAATAGAAAAAATAAAAAAATAGTTAAAAATCTCATAAAACCACCATAACATTACAAAAAGTTAATTAATAAAAATTTTATATATTATTATTGAAGATTATAGTTTTTAATTCACTATAATCTTTCATTGCATAATAGACTCCCTCTCTACCTAATCCAGAACGTTTTATTCCCCCATAAGGTTGTCTATCTGTTCTAAAAGATGGAACCTCATTAATTAATATGGCTCCAAACTCTAAACCACGAATTCCCTTTTGTATATTCGGAAGAAATTCAGAAAAAATAGAGACTTGTAAACCATATTTTGTACTGTTTACAATATTAATAACTTCATCAAAATTCTCAAATTCAGAAATAACAACTATTGGTGAAAAAGCCTCCTCCTTATGGATTAGGAGATTGATATTATCACTTTTTACTATTGTTGGAGTAATAATGTTTCCTTTTTGTTGTGGTTTTAATAGAACCTCTGCCCCATTACTAATAGATTCATTATAAAATTTATAAAATTTATTTATAGCTAATTCATCTATTAATGGACCATTAATTACATTATCATCAGAGGGGTCTCCAGATATTATCTCTTTTGAATATTTTAAGAATAGCTTTGTAAATAGTGTTGATATTGATTTATGAACAACTATTTTTTGTAGTGAGATACAAACCTGTCCTCCAAAAGAGAATGCTGATATTGCCCCTTTTTTTGCTGCTTTTTCTAAATCAGCAGACTCATCAATAATCATTGTTGCAATCCCACCTAACTCAAGAAAAACAGGCTTATCAGAGGCTACTTTTCTAATATGCCAGCCAACATTTTCACTACCAGTAAAAGATATTTGTGAAATTTTATTGTGATTAAGATATTTTTCGGCAATATTATTTGATGTTGGTACAATTTGAATCAGATTTTTGGGTAAATCTAAAGAGTCAATAAGAGTTTTGAATAAAAGAGGTGTTAGTGGTGTTTGAGTTGGTGGCTTAACAATAGCACTATTTCCAGAAGCAATTGCTGGAGCAAGTTTATGAATCATTAAATTTAATGGAAAATTATAGGGATGAATTGCAAAAAGTGGACCTCTTGGAACATATTTTGTGTATCCAGAAATACCTTTAGAAAATGGAGTTTGTTCTAATGAAAACTCCTCACCTTTTAACTCATAAATAGATTTTATGCCCTCTTTTAGAGTTATAATTGCTCTTTTAACCTCTGTTCTAGCCAATGATATTGGTTTACCACTCTCAAGCATAATTAGTTCTGCAAAATCATCAAAATGTTTTATAATTATATCTGATATTGCAGTTAAAATATCCTCTCTTAAATAGAGTGGTTCATTTTTAAATTTATCCCAAGCAATTTTTGAATTTTCAATAACATTTAAAAAATTTTTTTCATCTAGCAAAGTTATCTCATCAAGAATATCTCCTGTGTATGGATTTTTTACAATAGATAAATTCATATTGAAGCCTATAATAAAAATTTTTAACAATTATAAAACCAAATAGAATTAAAATTAATTCTATTAAAAGATAATATTTTAAATTGTTTATAAAATCAAGATTACACTTGATAAATTTCTAATTTTTGTGATTTTTTTACATATTTAATTGTTGATAACTTTTTTTATCTCAACATTATAATAAAAATGATTGATTATTTTTTTATAATTAAATCCCATCTCTCCCATAATCTCTGCCTCAATTATACAGAAACCAACACCATGACCAAAACCACCTCCAATAAAAATATAAAAATCTCCATCAACTAAAATTTCAAATAGATTACTTTTTAATACTCCCCAACCATAAGCAGATGCAATTTTTCTTCTAAAATTTTCAGCACTATAATTTTTAGTTCCAATTAATATATTTTTAGGATATCCATTATCATTTAACTCAAATTTTATTAAATCATCTTTAAAAAGCCTTCTAAAATCTGTTTTTGATATTTTAAAAAACCATTTAAAATTTCTATTTCTACCATTTAAATCACAAATTGTGTTTTTTAAATTAAAATCATTTAAATTTGATATTTTATTATTCTCTATTATATTTTTATTCAAATTATCTGTTTTTTTGTGAGAAAAACAGGTTTCATAAATCTGATTTTTTTGAGATTTTAGATATGGAATCTCTTCACCCCAAATCTCTTTTGCTGATGCTGAAAATAGAGAACAGCTAGAGTTAAAAACAGCTAAAATAGTTTTATTTTGATAAACAATATCTAAATTTTCAATATTTTTTATAATTTTTTTTACATCATTTCGTATTGGACTTAATCCATTATAAAGTTGACAATGGGCAATATCACAAAAATCAAAATCTTTGTGTCTAGCACTCTTTAAATGATATTTAGTATAGCTTTTTACAACCAAATAGAATGCTTTTAATGCCTCTTTTTGAATTAATCTGTTTCCAAGCTCTGCTAATAAAACATCAATAATATAATCTTTTAGTGGAATGGTTAAATAGATTCTCCAATATCTACCAAATTTTTTTATATCTAATTTACCAATTATAAACTTTTTTACAATAACTCCTTTATTGTTTGTTATTTTAATCCATTTAGATGTTTCTAACTCTATTATTTCATTTTTTATTATATTTTGAGTATTTTCTAAGTTTTTATTTTGAATCTCTATTTTCTCTATTTTATGTTTTGAAAAAAGATTTATTTTCACAAAATCTTTTGCCTCTACTTTATTTGAGAAAAATAAAAAAAATAGAGGTATTAATGAAAAATTAATATTTTTGAATAAAAAAAATATTTGTAAATTTAAACCATTTTTAATATTAGAGGTTTTTGAAGATAGAGTCATAGATAATTGATAGAGTTAAATTTGATTAATTATATGTTTCAAATTTTCTGATTTTTTCAATATACTCTTTAGATAAAAGATCATCTCCTTGAAGCATAAACTCTATATAATCTTTTGCTGGTTTTAATCCATCTGCAGTTTTTGCTGGATTTGCAATATATACCCAAGCCTCAATTTTACCAAGTTTTTCAGATTCAACCTCAACTAACTCTCTTCTATAGTAGTGTGGATACATCTCAAAACCATCAAGAGAGAATAATCCCTCAATTGTTATTTCATAAAGAACCCCTTCAACATAAGAGTTTTCATTATCAACAAGATTTGGATAACCTTGAGCTCTATTTTTTCGCGATATTTTATTAAATACTAACTCTTTACCCTTTAAAGTACCAGCAACTCTCTTATAAAAACCCTCTCCATCTCTTGAAAGACGTTTTTTCATTCTGATTTCACTAACATTTGAACCATATGCAAAATAAAATATTTTCTCAGACAT
>JAFGXH010000177.1 GCA_016936735.1 bacterium | reverse complement strand
ATTGAATATTTTTTTTTATTATAGAGTCTAATAAATATACCTTTTTGGAGTTAATATGTATAATTTAGATATCACAGCAATGATTACATTTACAGAGACTGCAATGGAGAAAACACCAGACTATTTTGATGAGGCAGAAAGAGAGCAGTTAAAAATAGTTAAAGAGGCAGCAACTTTATATTTAGAAAGAAAAGGTGACAAAGAGATATCAAAAGCTGTTTCATCTGTTATCTCTATTGATAAGAAGGAGCTTTTATTAAAAATCAATATTGTTGCAACAGATATTCATAATCATTTAAAAAAACAGAAATTAACATCTCGACTTGTAACATATTTTAGAAATGAGAGTGTATCAAAAAATACATCATCAGAGAGTAAATCATTTGAGTTTATTATTAATTGCTATGATAAAATGATTGCTCTAGGTGAGAATAGTGATATATTAGAGTTTAAAGATAAAATAGTATCTTTATATAGTGATGTTACTAAAGTTATGAAATCTCAAAAAGATAATAGATTAACAGAGATTACAACAATGTCAGAGAGAGATGTTTTAGGTGAGAATTTCCTAAAAGAGTTTAAAATATTAGAGTGTATGATTGAGATAAAATCTTTAAGAGTTGGATTTAAAAAATCTAATTATATTAAAAGAGTTACAACAAAAAAGAGAACAAAAAATCAGGAGAAAATAGAGGAGTCAAAATCTGAAGAGGTGGAGGTTAATGAGTAAAATAGTTTTTAATAAATAAAATCTAAAATAACCTCATTATCATCAACTCTCATAATAATACCATTTTTATCTACACTTTTTTCAAAATGAACAAGTAATAGATCACCTTTTCTTGGCTTAAGAACAAAAAATGCCTCTGATGCTGTATTATATTGAAGTTGAAGTCTTCCCTCAACTGAGTATTTTTTATCTCCAGTAAGAGATATTTTAATCTCTCCAGATTCAGATATAAATACTCTTGATTCATTGCTATATGGAGCCTGATCCTCTTTTATAAGAAGTGTTGGCATTTTAGGCCCTTTTTTATTTTTAGGATCTACTTTTGGAAGATTTTCAAACAGTTTGAAGTTATCTTTTAGAGTTTTAGTTTTCATTACAAATACTTCATTGTCAAATCTAGTACATTTTAATACGCCATCCTCATTAACAAGAGTTACATTCTCTTTCTCTATCTGTTTTTTTGAATTTTTAAATGATACAGAGTAAACAGTCTCTTTATCATCCTTTTTTATCTCTTTTAAATCGGTAATCTCTCTAAAATCACTTATAGCTCTTTTAAGAGAGCCTGTATAATCATCATGTCTTGCTAACTCTGTTTTTGATTTTATACCAACACTTTTTAAAACCATTTTAGATTTTTTACTTAGATATGGATAAACATTACTAACATTTGATTCTGTTATTTTATTACAGAAATCAATCAGTTTTGCAGGATCTTTTATAGATCTATCTTTTTTCTTTATTTTTGCACTCTCTGGAGGAAAAAAGAGACCCCAATCACCAATTGATACAAATCCAGAGACTTTTTCAATAACATGTTTCTCTGTTTTATCATTAAAGGATAGCTCTAACTCATTTCCATTTGTAAATGTGTATTTCCCTTTTACTTTTGGTTCATCTTTACACTCTTTATCAAACTGTCCATAAAATTGAAATGTTCCATCTGGTTGAAACACAAAAACTCCATCATTAGCAGAGCCAGCATCCCAAATACCAGCTATTGGGTTTGCCTCTCTATCAATATCTTTGTGAGGGAATATTCTCTCCTCTCTAGTTTTTTGGGCAACTTTTGGTTTCTCTTCAATTTTTTTGGTTGTCTCAACTGCTAATGTTTTTTTCACACCAACAGCTTTCTCATTTGATGAGTTATCTTTTTGACCACAAGATGTTAATAAAAGAAGTGTTACAACTGAAGATAGAACTAATTTTCTCATTTTTCTCTCCTTTTTTGTTTATATCAATACTATTTCATCTCCTGAAGAACTGTTTTAGCCTTTTTAGAGTAGCTTGATGATGGGAAATTTTTAATAAGCTGTTTAAAAATCTCAATAGAGTCTGCTGTTAATTTTAAAGATTTTGCAGAGAATCCCATTTGATAAAGAATTTGTGGAACATGATTGCTTTTTGGATATTTTTGAATAAATGTATTCATGCTTAAAAATGAGTTTTTATAATCATTTTCTGCAAAATATGTTTGTGAAATCCAATATTGAGATGAGGTTGCATAGTTATCTTTTGGGAATTTTTTAATAAGATAAGTAAGAATCTCTCTTGCATCTGAGTAGCTTTTATCAAGAACTTTTTGATATCCAATATTGAAAATCTCTTTAGCTGTTGTTAGTTTCTTATAATCTGTCTCCACTTTTGTTGTTGTGGTAGATTTTGAGTCTCCATTATCTGAGTTTTGAGCTATATTGGTTTGAGTTTCATCCTTTTTTACAGCAATTGTTGTAACATTTGCTTTAACATCCTCAAAATTTGTTTTTAGCTCCTCCATCTGTTTCTCAAGCTGTTCAAATTTAAATATAATCTCTTCACTTTTCCCTGAGATTTTTTGAACATTCTGTTCCATTGCAACAAGGTCCTGACCAAAATTTGCATTATTGGCTCTTAAAAGTTTTTTTGCCTCTTTTAGTGTATCATCAAGCTCTGCAAGTTTTGTATCAACTCTTTTAATAGATCTATCTATTGCGTTTTTATTATCTTGAACAGATACTTTCAATAGTTCATGTTTTTTCTCAAGAGCCTTTATATCAGCTTTGATTAATTTCCCTTCAGCATTTGAGACACAGGAGGATAAAACAATTGCAAGAGATAAAAACATAACAGCTTTCTTCATATAAACTCCAAACTCTACTCTAAAATTAGAGTAGTTATTTTTTTTAATTTTTCAACCAAATTAAATCTATAACATTAAAAAAAGATTAATAATTTATT
>JAFGXH010000176.1 GCA_016936735.1 bacterium | reverse complement strand
TAGTGAGATTTATTATAAAAATCTAAACTATATTCAATTAAATTTAAAAACAGATAGATATAGTTTAGTATCAATTAAATCAAAAAATAGCTTTAGTTGTTTAGATAGCCATCCAGCAGCTCAATGTGGACTCTATTTATCATATTTTTTTGAGGGTGATTTATCTCTTAATATTCCTGAAGGAGACTATATTATTAATTATGGAGAGGCTAAAAACATTGAAAATAGCTTGGAGATATCTTTAGTTGAATCTCAAACAGTTACACTAAGTTTCTCTCCAAAAGCAGATAAAATTCCAGTTGTTACTCCTGAAAATAGCAAACTAGTAGTTTTTGATGATGGAAAAAATATATACTCTTTTAAAAATGGTGAACAGATAAAAGTATATCCAAATAGTTATAATATAAAAGTATATTATGATAATGGTGTTATTGAATTAAAAAATATTGAAATATCACCAAATAATCAAACTATTCCAATTATCACAAATCAAAAAACAGCTATTTTTTCTGATGAATCTGGTTTTATTTTTCTAAATTCAAAATTCTATTTAAAAATAAAAAATAGTTTACCTATTATATTTTAAATTAATAAATAGTGAGTTAATTATTTAAACAACGAAAAAACTATTGATATTTTAATAGCTATTTTGTAGAGTATAGAATTAATCATGTGTTGAGGGGTACATGAAAAATTTAACACAACTTTGTCTATTTTTCTTAACAACAATTCAGATTTTTGGAAGTGGATACTGGTTACCAATAATGGGACCAAGAAGTACTGCAAGAGGTGGAGCCTTTATAACAAAAGCTGATGATTTAACTGCAACAATTCAAAACCCAGCAGGTTTATCCAGAATAAAAGGAGGAGAGGCCTATTTATCTATAGCTGGAATTAACACAAGAGGCTCTATTTACTATTACAATAGGCCATTTGATGAGGAACCAGAGTATGATCCAACAGACTACTCTTATGAGATTTTAAATCAGCCAGATCCATTTTTTAATCCAACAATTGTAGTTTCAGAAAATTTTGATTTAAAAAAATGGAACTTCTCATTTGCTCTTCATGGTCCTTATGCTCCAGATTATAAATATGATTCAACCTGTAGAGGAAGAAATCATCCAACATGTCCAAATAGATACTCTCTTTATGATTCTGATATTATGATGATAAATGCTCAACTTACAGCATCATTTAATATACTTCCAAATCTTGCTATTGGAGTTGGATTAAAAAATAGTTATGTAAGTTTTAGATATAATTTAGATTTTATTGTTGCAGGTGGGGAGCTTGGTTCAATAATGAATGATTATGTTAGAGAGGGTGGTGGTGATGGTAATATTAATTTTGATGTTTCAGATCCAATAAATATCAATTTTAACTTTGGTGTTCTTTATGATTTAAACTCTAAAATATCTTTTTCATTTGCTTATCAATCACCAATTGATGTTGATGCTGAGGGAACAGCTGATGTTAAAATATATGAGCGTTCTGAGATTTTAGTTAATGCAAAAACAGAGATTATTGGAGATGATATATCTGTATCTTTAAAATTACCTCACACTTTTAAACTGGGTTTTCTATATCAAGAACCAGATTTTTTCAATATTGAACTAGTTTTAGGTTATGAGATGTGGTCCAGACATGATAAAATTGTTATATCACCTAAAATGTCTGCTAAAACAGGATTAGGTGATGGTGTTTTAATAATGGAGGATATGGTTCAACCAAAAGAGTGGATGGATACATTCTCTATTCATTTGGGTGGAGATATTATTTTCTCTCAAGGAACATTTATATTATCTCTTGGAACATTTTTTGAACAGGGAGCAATACCAGATGAGTATTATGATGCATCAATTGTAGATTCAGATAAATATGGTGTATCTGTTGGTATTGAATATAAATGGAACTATCTGCAGTTTACATCTGCATTCTCATATATAAATTTTGTTCAAAGAGATGTTGTAACATCAAAGGCTCATCCTGCAAATCCTCTTGAAAACGATTTTCCTTCAGATTTTGTTGTTGGTAATGGAAGATATAAAACAGATATGTTTGTATTCTCTGTTGGTGCATCTGCAAGTTTCTAATTTTTCTCTTTTTCAAGAATAGCCATTGCAACTTTTTCTGCAGTTATAGGCATAGATTTAATTCGAATTCCAAGACCATTATAAAGTGCATTTGCAATCATTGGTGCAACAGGAATCATTGTTTGTTCTCCAACCCCGCGAGCACCAAATGGACCATCTGGTTGAGGAACTTCAATAATAATAGGAACAATCTCCTCTGGAATATCTTTTGTTGTTGGAATTTTATAATCTGTAAAATTTGGATTCAAAAGACGTCCTTTATCATTAAAACGCATATCCTCATATAAAACAGTTGCTAATCCCTGAAGTAATCCACCTGTTATTTGTCCTTTAACAAGATCTGGATTTATCGCTTGACCAGCATCAATTGCCTCAACAGCTTTTAAAACTTTAATTTGACCACTTTTTTTGTCAACTTCAAGTAAAACAGCTGCTGCCCCAACAGTATAATGAACATTTGGATGTCCTCCCTGTCCCGTTTCTGGATCACTTTTTGCTGATGAGAACTCTGGTAAAAATGTACCAACACCTGTAATTGGTCCACCTCTAAAACTACCATCATCCATTGGAATACCAAAAACAACAAAATCTTTAAATGCTAAATAAAATGATGGATCTAAATGACTTTTTACTCCATCATCCTCAAGATAAAAATTATCTTTTGAAACTTTAAATGCCCTCTCCATAAGATCAAATATCTGTTCTCTAATATGAATAGCAGCCTTTTTAACAGCATTACCACAAGACCAAGTTACATGAGATGCAACAGTTTGCCACTCATATGGATTCCTATCTGTATCTGGATTTTCAACACGTATTTTATTGGGTGGAACAGATAAAATCTCTGCAGCAATTTGAGCCATAACTGTTAAATAACCCTGCCCAATATCCATTCCAGATACTAAAATATTTAAACTCCCATCCTCATTAAATTTAATAAATGCAGAAGATGAAGCATTTGGTGGCATTGCAGGTGCTTTCCAAAGTAGTGAAAAACCTTTACATAAAACTTTTTCAGGATCTATTGAAACAACCTCTTTTCCCCACTCAATCTCTTTTGCAACCTCAGTTATTGCCTGTTTTAACCCATTTGGATTCATGTGTGCACCATAAGCAAGAGTATCACCCTTTGAGATTGCATTTTTTAATCTAAACTCAACAGCATCTATTCCCAATTTTTCAGCAGCCTGATCCATTAAAGACTCTAAACCAAAAAGAAACTCAGAATATCCAAATCCTCTATATGCACCACCTGGTGGTAAATTTGTGTATATACAGAGTGAATCTATTGATATAGCTGGAATTTTATATGGACCAGTAGCTGATAATCCAACTGCATTAACAACATTTGCCCCATACTCAACATATGCTCCAGCATCCCAATAGAGTTGATGTTGTAATGCTGTTATTGAACCATCTTTTTTAAGACCAAGTTTAAGTTTTGCAACAACTCCCAATCTTTGATATGTGTTATAAAACTCCTGCTCTCTACTCCATCTTATTTTAACAGGATGTCCCTTCATTTTTGTTGCAAGAGCAGCAGCAAGAATCTCCATCGTTACTCCTGCTTTACCTCCAAAACCACCTCCAACATGTGGAGCAATAACACGAACATCTTTATGTTTTATTCCAAGTGGTGCTAATGCCTCAGCAAAAAGATGTCTTTGTGTATATGGTGATTGAGAACTTGCCCAAACAGTTAATCTTCCTGAATAGTCATATTTTGATATAACAACATGTGTCTCAATAGCACAATGAGCATATCTTGGAACCTCAAATGTCTCCTCAAGAATAAGATCAGCATCTTTAAATCCACCATCTAAATCACCCCTTTTTGTTTTTCTCCAATGAGCAATATTTGTATTCTCTTTTGGAAAAAACCAAGGCACATGAGGATACTCTCCCAAATCTGGATGAAGCAGAACTGGATTTTCAGATATTGCATCCATTTGAGAAAAAACAGGAGTTAATAATTCATACTCTATTTTAATTAACTCTGCTGCTTTTTTTGCCGCCTTTGGATCTCTTGCAACAACAGCTGCAACCTGCTCCCCAATAAAACGAACAATATCTTGAGCAAAAATATATCTATCTTTCATATATAGACCAAATTTATATGGAAAATCTTTTCCTGTAAAAATCTGAACAACTCCCTCCACTTTTTCTGCTTCAGTTACATCTATTGATACTATTTTTGCATGTGCTTCACTACTTTCAACAATCTCTGCATAAAGTAGATCTGGACCAAACTCTAAATCATCTGTATAGATTGCTGCACCAGACACTTTCTCTCTACCATCAATTCTCTCAACACCCTTTCCAACAAATCTATATTTACTCATTTGTACCTCCTGTATTATCTGAGTTATGTTTGTTGTGGTGAGAGATTTTCTCAACTGCCTCTAATATAGGGGTATATCCTGTACAACGACATAGATTTCCAGCTAATGCCTCTTTAATCTCCTCTTTTGTTGGAGTACTATTTTTTCTTAGTAGCTCTGTTGTTGCAATTACAACTCCTGGAGCACAAAAACCACATTGAAAAGAGTTCATCTCAATAAATGCCTCTTGAACAACACTTAATCCATTTTGAGAGATACCTTCAACAGTTTCAATTTCACAACCATCAACCTCAATTGCAAAAACCAAACAACTTCTAACACTTTTTCCATTCAATAGAACTGAACAGGCACCACAATCACCTCTTTCACAGCCACATTTTGGACTTTTTAATCCTAATTTATCTCTTAATACATCTAATAAAACATCATTAGGTTCAACATATATAGAGCGTTTTTCACCATTTATTATAAATGTTATTTTATTCATTATTCCCCCTGCAATCTTGAAAGAGCTAATTTAATCCCTCTCTCAACCAGAACATCAACCATATGTCTACGATACTCTTTTGATGCACGAATATCAGTTATTGGGGAGATTTCACTTTGAATAATTTCTGAAAGCTCATTTGTTATTGATGAAAACTCTTTACCATTTAAAAAAGCCTCAACTTTTAATGCTCTTCTAGGAACTGGCCCAACTGCACAAAATGCAATTTTATACTCTAAATTTTTTGAAATCATTATTCCAACACCTGCTTGAGCTAAATCCTCACCAGAGTAACGACCAAGTTTCATATATGCTGTTCCATTTTCTGAATTTGGAATCTCCACTAAAACTCCTAAAACAATCTCATTATTTTGAAGAGCTGTTTTTTTAGGAGCAACAAACCATTTATCAATAGGAATAATTCTTTTTCCATCAACACTCTCCACAACAACATCTGTTTTATAAACAAGAAGAGCTGGTGCTGAGTCCAATGATGGAACAGCAGAACAGATATTTCCTACAAGAGTGGCTCTATTTCTAACTCCAACAGAGGCTACTGTATGTGCAGACTCAGCTATTATTGGAACTCTACTCTTAATAAGTGGAGACTCTATTAATTCTGTAAATGTGATAGCAGAACCAATAAAAATAGAGCCATCTCTCTCTTCAAGAATAGAAAACTCTGGAATCCCTTTTATATCTATTACAATATCAGGAGAGATACGTCTCTCTTTTATATTAACAACCAAATCTGTTCCACCTGCTAATAATGAGCATTTCTCTCCATATTGTGCTCTTAATTTGAGAGCATCTAAAAGAGTTGATGGTTTTTGGTATAGAAAATCATGTGCAACAACCATTCTCTATTTTCTCCATTAGTTAAGAGATTTTTGTTAAAATTGGGTTAATCTATTGTTATATATACAATAGATTAACCCAATCAACATTCTCAAGTTAAAAATATTAGAACCACTCTATTTTTATTTATTCAGTTGGTGGTTCAAATGCAATAATACGACACATTGAGGACTCTAACTCAATTCCTCTTAAAGGGAAAAGACCAATCCAAACTCGTTTATTTTTTATTTTATCAATATCACCACCAATATTCTCTGCATGAACAAGTTTTTTAGGGAAAAGTTTTAGATGCATAACCTGATAATACTCCTCTGGTGGAAACATCTCATCCCAAGCTTTTCCATATTTTTCAATTAATTTTGCCTCAGCCTCTTTAAATGGTTTTGGATGCCAATTACGAATAATTGTATTCATTGGATGGTCTGCACTTCCACAATCAACTCCAATCCATTTAATTTTCATCTGTAATGCCCATTCATGAAAACTTGGATCTGGACCAGGATGTTTTACAAAATATCGTACTTCATCAGATTCTGGTTGATCCCAAGCATAACGATGGTATCCAGTATTAATAATGAGAATATCACCCTCTTTTACTTCAACTTTTTTCATAATCATCTCTGGTGTATAAAGATCATAATCACCAACTTCATCAGAGATATCAACAACAACACCAGCTCCTACCCACTCTTCCATTGGAACTTGACCAATAGAACGACCACTTGCATGAAAATGGATCTCTCCATCAATATGTGTTCCAACATGATTACTTGTTGTTATGATTTGACCATTAGCCCCTTGTCCCATATGAGCCCCAGCAATTCTTTTAAAATACTGAATTTGAAGTGGAACATAACTTGGCCAAGGTGGAGTATGAATGCTTAAACGTTGTGTTAAATCATACATTTTTAAAGAACCCATAAAATCAAAAAAAGTTTTTGAATCCATATATAAAACCTCCATTAAAAAATAGAAAAAAACTACTCATCCAATAAAGATGCAAAACCAACATATCCTTTTTGAAAAGGCTCTGATGGAGCACGTAAAACACCAGCACCAACCTGTCCAACACCAGGCTCTTTGTGTGCAACCCCTGTATCAATAAAAGGGGTAATATTTTTCTCAACAACTTTTCTAATATCAATTGCAGTTGGTGTTCCTCTAAAATTAAGAGATGGAATTTGAAAATATCTACTTTCAGATGCTGTAATTTCATACATCTCCATTGTATAATTTAAAGCATCAGATGCATTTCCTCCAACAAATTGAACAATTGCAGGAGAGGCAGCAATTGCAAAGCCACCAAGTCCAGCAGTCTCAGTTATTGCACTATCACCAATATCTGGATTTGCATCATTTTTAGTAAAACCTGGAAAGAATAGAGCATCAGGAACTAATGCTTTTCCTGTATACCATTTTTTACTATCACCTGCGATTTGAATACCAAAATCTGTTCCATTTCTAGCCATAACAACAACAATAGAGCTATTTTTAATACCTCTAGCTGCATCTAAAATAGCTTTTGAAGCAGGCATTGAGAGATTTAAAAAGAAATGGTCATTTCCATGAATAAACTCAAGAGCTTTAGCTGCATCCTCTCTATTTTCTGATGTGCGAACAATTGCAGGTGCAATAACTCTATAAAATAGGGATGTTCCAGCTCTATTTCTATTATGAACCTCATCACCCATATGTAATGCTTGTGAAATAAGAGCTTTTAAATCAATCTCCCCCAAAAACTCAACAGCTTTTTTAAGTGTTGGGTATAGTGTTGTCTCCATCCAACGAAGTCGATTAACAACCTCTTCACTAAAGGCACCATACCGTAAAACTTTTCCAAGACCCTCATTTTGTGTACAATATGTCTCATTGCCAAATGTTTTATTTTTTACAATAAAAACAGGCATTGAGTATGATATAATTCCTGCCATTGGTCCAACAGAGTTGTGTTCATGACATGGAGAGTACTCTATTTCACCAGAAGATGCTAATTTTTCAGCCTCTTCTGGATTTGAAGCAAGATTTTCATAAATTAATGCACCAATTATAGCCCCTTTCATTGGCCCACACATTCTATCCCAAGTTATTGGTGGTCCTGCATGAAGAATAAGTTTTTTATGCATTCCAGGAATAACCTCAAAAGCCTGAGCCATTCCTGTTAAGAAAGGTGAACCACTTGCAATTATATCTGTTGCCTCTTTATTAGCTTTATCCACTATATCTCTATTTTTATCAAATTTTGAAATTAGAGATGGATCTACATCAAGACCAGGTTTCCAATCAACTTGAACATGTGGAGTGTTACTCTCTTTTAAAGCATCAAGAAATGAGCTAAGCCCCAAATTTACCACTTGAATGGAGCCTGAAAAGAGATTATCTATACTCATATTTTCTCCATAAAATATATATAATCAAAATATAACTTAAAATTAACAGGATACTTTAGTGCCCTGTTATAAGAAAACATAACAAAAAATGTAAAAATCTATTTAACAATCTCAAGTGCAAATAGGGCAGCTGCTCTATTCGATGAAACAATAAGTGATCCTGCATTTTGAAGAGCAGAGATAACCTGTTTTCTATTTTGTGGATCTGCATCTGTTCCAACAACATAAGAGATAACTGTTAAATTAGGATTTATTGATAATGCTTTAGTTATTATTGGAACTAACTCTGCATCTGGAGCAGGGTGAGCACCATAACCTAAAACAACATCAAGAATTATAACAGAACACTCTGGATCAGAGGCCTCCTGAATAATTCGTTTATTTCTTAATGAAAAATCAATCATTGGATGAGGTCTTCCAACAGTAAAATCATCCTCTCCCAAATCAATAAGAGTATGTTTTTGGGATTTTAAAAGATTTTCTAATGGTAGAATAGATTTTCCTGAATGATTACCATAAAGATCTGTTAAAGAGTCTCTTAATAGAATTCCTGTCTCATCACAAAATGTTCCACCACTAAAAAGAGCTCTTATATATTTTTGATTTGAGGATTTTTTACCTCTCTCTCTTAATACATCCTCATTTGAAAATTCACACTCTCTTGCTAAAGATAGTTGAAGTGAAAGCTCTACAGATTTTTGAGCAGTCTCCTCTAATGTGGTACAAATCTCTGCTGGAAAATCTGATAATTCCTCTTTATTCGCACCTAAAAATAGAGCAACAACAGGTTTTTCACACCCTTTTAACTCTAATGCAATTTTGTCAATAACATCTTGGTGAGGTGGTTTGGAAACAAGAGTGATTATTTTTGTGTTTTTATCATTTTTAAGAGCCTTTAATCCCTCTAAAAACATTACACCACCAATCTCTTTTTTAACATCCCTTCCACCAGTTCCAATTGCTTGTGAAACTCCACCTCCAAAATTAGAGATTAAAGATGTAACCTCCTGCATACCTGTTCCAGATGCTCCAACAACTCCAATATCCCCTTTTCTTACTCTATTTGCAAAAGCTAATGGAACACCATTTATTATTGCTGTTCCACAATCAGGACCCATAACAAGAAGCCCCTTCTCTTTTCCAAGTTTTTTAAGAGATAGCTCATCCTCTATCGAAACATTATCTGAAAAAATCATAACATGAAGGTTGTTATTTAATGCTTTTCTAGCCTCATTTGCAGCATATTTACCTGCAATAGATATCATTGCTAAATTTGCTTCAGGAAGTACTTTAAGTGCACCATCAATACTTTTTGGTACAAATGTAGTTGTACTACTATCCCCTTTTTGAAGAGCCTCTAGAAGAGATTCCATTTTTTCTAATACTTTTTCAACAATCTCTTCACTATCAGCTTTAACTCCAATCAATAAATCATTACCATTACTATCACTAAACTCAGATAGTAACATCTCTGATACTTTAAGAATAGATTTATTTTCATCTGTTCCCATAACCATTGCAACATCCTCAACACCAGGCATTGAGCTTAATTCACTTCCAATTCTCATTAAACTCACTGAGTCGAAATAGACTTTGCTTTTAATAATACCCTTTACAACCATATAAATATCCTTTATATAAGTGGATAAACTAGGAAAAATCAAAAAAATCTTTTTTTAATATAACTGAAAAAAATCCAGATAGAAAATCTCCTCCAGATGTTGCTCCATGCTCTAATACATTAATTCCCAACTGATAAAGTGAATCAAAATTGGATTTCAGTATTGATGTTAAAAACTGTTTAACATCATAAAAAAAAGAGCTCTCTTTTGCGTAATATATAAAACTATTAGAGATTAAATTTTTTCCAATTGATAAATTAAAAATAGACTCTTTAATATTTTTTAAATTTTTATTAAAATACTCCTCATAAAAAGAGATTCCTGTTAATGCACCAGCAAGCCAATCATCACCAGATGGTGTTAATCCAAAACCATGTCCTTTTATTTTTGAGATTGCTTGTTCAAAATTTTTATCTAAAAATAGTTCAACACCACTCTCAATCTCTTTAAACATAAGCTCAGAAAATCTATATTTTCTCTCTTGTATTAATATTTTATCAACACTGTTTTTTCCAAGCTCAATTGCAGATAATAGTGTTTTATCTCCAACCCTTATTTTTAAGTAGTTATAGATTTTTTTTAGTTCAAGAATAGTTGAACTCCAGTTATCTTCAATAAGGTCTGTTTTTTTTAAGTTATTTTGAGACTCTATTTTTGAACAATAGATAGGTATTGATCTTTTTTTATATTTATCGAAATTTATCTCTAAAATTTCAGATGTTACTTTGATAAAAGTGCTACTTTTTAAAACTCTTTCAGAAACAGTAATTGTATTAGGACCACTTTTCTCTGTGGTAAGAGTTATTAACTCTCCATACTCATTAACAAAATTACAATATTTATTAAATTTGGAGTGAAGCGAAAAAATCCCTAAAGGTAATCTATCTCCAATTTCATAAATATCCATAACTCTCATCTCAAAAATAAAATTTTATGTTATTATCAGTATTAAGTCAAGCAACAAGAGGATTTAAAATGAAAAATATATTTGAATTTTTAAGATATTTTTATATTTTTTGTTAATTTTTTATGATGTTAATTTTTAATTACTCTAATTGTTGGATTTATATATTTTTTTTGCTATTATCTCTCATATTGTTTCATAGAGGTTATTATGGTCAAAGTGATTGGAAAAGCAATTTTATCTGGAAATGAGGCTATTGCAAGAGGAGCCTATGAGGCTGGAGTTCATTTTGCTTCAGCATATCCTGGAACCCCAAGTACAGAGATACTAGAGTCTTTAGCATTATATAAAGAGGTAAAAGCTGAGTGGGCACCAAATGAAAAAGTTGCAATGGAGGTTGCTGGTGGTGCAGCAATTGGTGGTGCAATATCTCTATGTGCACAAAAACATGTTGGATTAAATGTTGCAGCAGATCCACTATTCTCTCTTGCATATGCAGGAGTAACAGGGGCTCTATTAATTATAACTGCTGATGACTCTGGAATGCATTCATCTCAAAATGAGCAGGATAATAGACATTTTGCAAGAGCTGCAAAACTCCCTTTACTTGAACCTGTTAATAGTGATGAGGCTCTTAGAATGACAAAATGGGCTTTAAAAATATCACATCAATTTGATTCACCAGTAATACTTAGAACAACAACAAGAGTATCTCATGGAAAAGGGGTTGTAACACTTAGTGAAAGAGAGGAGATACCAATATATCCATATAAGAAAAATTTTGAAAAATATGTATTGATGCCATCTAATGCTAGAAAACTTCATGTTGTTGTTGAGGAGAGACTGAAAAAGCTAAAGGAGCTTGCAGAGAGTTCTGAATGGAATGTTATTGAGGATGGAGATTCAGAGATAGGAGTTATAACAAGTGGCGTCTCATATAATTATGCAAAAGAGGTTTTTCCTAATGCAACATATCTAAAACTGGGATTCTCTTTTCCATTCCCAATGGAAAAAGTTAAAGAGTTTTCAAAAAAAGTGAAAAAAATCATTATAATAGAGGAGGGGGATGATTTTATTGAGGGATATGTAAGACAACTTGGTTTATCTAATGAGATTATTGGAAAAAATATCCTTCCATATTGTGGAGAGATGCTTCCAGAGGTATTAAAAGAGTATCTATTAAACGAAAAAGTAGAGAAAAAAACCATAAATAGCAATCATATACTTGAAAGACCACCTGTATTATGCCCTGGTTGTCCTCATATTGGTATTTTTGATGCAATAAAAAAACAGAGATTAAGTGTAGCTGGAGATATTGGTTGTTACACACTTGCAGCATTAGCACCTTGGAATGCAATGGATACCTGCATCTGTATGGGAGCAAGCATTTCAGGATTAAGTGGATTGATGCAAAATCCAATGTTAACTGGAAATAATAGTGTTGCTGTTATTGGAGATTCAACATTTATACACTCTGGAATTACAAGTCTTATTGACATGGTTTATAATAATAGAAAAGGAACTGTTGTTATTTTAGATAATAGGATAACTGCAATGACAGGAAATCAACAAAACCCAACAACAGGATTGACTCTCCAGGGAAATAATACCTCTCAAATTGATTTAGAGGCTCTTGTAAAAGCAATAGGTGTAAAATGGGTAAAAAGGGTTAATAATTATAACTTAAAAGAGACATCTGATGCTTTAAGAGAGGCAAGAGAGTTTGATGGAGTTTCTGTTTTAATAACATCGCAACCATGTGCCCTAACAGAAGAGGTTAAAAGGGCTAAAAAATATCCATTTGAAATAGATGAATCAAAATGTATTGCTTGTGGTGCCTGTCTACGTTTAGGTTGTCCTGCAATATCAAAGGGTGAGTCAGGAAAATCTAAAATAGATCCAGTTTATTGTATTGGTTGTGGAATGTGTGCTCAAGTTTGTCCACCAAAAGTTCAGGCTATTCATAAAATTGAGAAGGAGGCGTAATGAAAACAACATCTATATTGTTTGCTGGAATTGGTGGTCAAGGAATAATAAAAGCAAGCTCAATTCTTGCAACAGCCTGTTTAAATAGTGGTTTTGATGTAAAACAGTCTGAAGTTCATGGAATGGCTCAAAGAGGAGGTTCTGTTGTAAGTTTTGTTAGATTTGGTGAGAAAGTTTACTCTCCAACAGTTGAGCAAAAAACAGCAGATATAATACTTTCATTTGAAAAATCTGAAACATTAAGATGGATAGATTATCTAAAATCTGATGGATTTTTATTAATTAATGATTATGAAATTAGGCCAACTTCACTAAATTATACAGGAAAAACATATCCAGAGAGATCAACAGTTGAGTCTTATCTAAAGGAGATTGAGTATAAATTTGTTAACTCAACAGAGGAGGCTTTAAAACTTGGAGATGTTCGTGTTTTTAATACTATTCTTCTTGGTGTTATTGCAAAAAAAATAGAATCCATATCAATAGAGTCATTTCATAAAGCAATAGAGTTATCTGTTCCATCAAAAACCATTCAAATGAATCTTAAGGCTTTTGATTTAGGATTATCTCTTTAAAAATAGTTACTAAATTTCTATATTTTTAATAATAACAATAATCTGGTTAAGCAGTAATTATTATTAAAATAGAAGCTTATCTATTTTTTCCTTGATAATATTAAAAATCTCATCTTGAGTAAGTTTTCCATCAATTTGAACTCTGTTTTTACCTCTATATTGTTCAAACTCCTTTTTGTATAGTTTAGAATATGAGTTTAAAAGCTCTTTTTTCTCATAGGCATCAAGAAAAACTCTATTATTTGATATTCTTTCAAAAGCAGAGTCCCCATCAATATCAAGATATATTAAAAGATCTGGCTCAATAGCATATCTATTTATCTCTTTTACCCAATTAACATCTCCAGTAAATAATCCCTGATAAACAAAAGATGATAAATCATATCTATCAGATAAAACAGTTATCCCTTTCTCAATATATGGAGTAATCTCATTTTGAATATGGTCAACTCTATCTGCTGCAAATAAAAGAGCTGTTACTTTTGGATCTATTGAGGCTCCATCAAGTGTAACTAATCTTCTATTTAAAATCTGTCTAATTAATGAACCTAATACTCCACCTGTTGGTTCTGCTGTTCTATGAACTTTAACTCCCCTATCTTTTAACAGTTTCTCAATTAACTGAATTTGAGTTGTTGTTCCAGAACCATCAATTCCCTCAAATACTATAAATTTACCTTTCATAAAAATTTTACCTTTTTAAAAATTAAATTTTTTTGTAAACTCTGATTTTTATGTTGTTTTTAATCGTTTTTTTAATAGTGAGTCTGCTTTTCTTTTTAGAAAATAGAGTTGATCATCATCCTCAAGAGTTTTATAAAAACTATATTGAGACTCTTTTATTTTATCAAGAGATATAACAGCCTTCATAACCTCTTGCCTAATAGCTTTTCGATCTATTTTATAGTCCTGTTTTATCTCTTCAAGTTTTCCAAAATTATTTATAGCTCCAAAATATCTAATTGCACTTGAGAGATGAAAATGTGATTTCTTTTGAAAAATAGTGTTAACTTCATCTATAAAACTATTATTTTTAAACATTGTTAAAATCTCCAAAACATAACCCTGAAGATCTAATTTTCCTGAAAAAATATATTTTTTAAATATACCATTTGAGAATCCAATATCATGTTTATAAATTAACTCTGCCAACTTTAATTTTATAAGTTTATTTTGGAAAAATTTAGAGGCCTCTTTTTTTAAAAGAGATATAGTCTCTTCACTTTTATAATGTTTTAATGACTCTAAATAGTCTAACTGTCTATCATTTTTTATTGTTGCTCCCTTTATAAGAAGAGGATAAACTCTACTATCCTCTAAAACACCAAGAGTAAAAATAATTTGATATTTTAACTCCTCAGAGATATTTTTTTTCATTATTTCATGAAGTTGTGGAGTTAAATCTTTAATTCTAAATCTGTGAATAAGAAAGATTGCAACACTTAACTCTCCCATATCATCAGAATCAAGCCATTTTTTTATCTCTCGTCTTCCTTTTTCGTTATTTATCTCATAAATAGATGTAACAATCTCTAATTTTAGTTTCAAATTCTCAATTTGAGGATATATTGCCTCAAGATATTTATCTCCATCATCAAGATATGTTATATAGAAAATAAACTCATCCCAAAACTCAAAATCATCACTCTGTTCTGTTGTTAAATTTTTTATAATCTCATCAACTTTTGATGAAATCCAGCCCTTATCATCATCAAAAAATGGAATTAAAGGAACAATAGATTTTGAATCACCCACTTTTATTCTCTCCTCAATCTCTTTTTTTGCAATGCTTTTATCACCAAAAATTAAATTTTCATAAACTGTTTTCATTTAAAAAATCCTTTAAAATTAAAAACCTATTTGCTCATTTTTTTGATTTTCTCCTCTTCAACCAATTTTGAGATTTTTTCACTCATCATGTATTTTTGAAAATCTGGATCTTTTATTATTTTTTGAGTTGTCTCATCTCTCATTAAATTGTTTGCATTTTTGATATTTTTACCATTTTTTTTAATCGCTTCAGAATACTCTGGTTTATTAATAATTTTTGCAAACTCAACATCATTTGCAACATAATTTTGTACTCCAGGCAAAAGAGAAAAATCTGCTAATCTTGATGTATAACCAATCCAAAAAATATTTTTTACACTATTGTTATTCTCTACAAAATTATAAATTATGGATTTTTTAGAGTAATCATAACCATCTTTATATTTCATAAAGGTTACTAAATTAAAAGAGGCTGCAATTCCTAAAACTACATATGTAATTGCCAAATTTTTTAAAAGAGAAACAACCAATCCTGCAAAACTATCCACACCAGAGAGCTCTCCCTTTCCTAAATTCTTTAAAAATCTTATTATTATAGAGGAGATTATACTAAATATTATAGATAAAACAATCCAACTTATAAATGTTGAGGCAAAAAAGGCTGCTTGATCAGGAATTTTAAACCCCTCAGCAACTTTTAGATAAAAAAGACCAGCCATTGGTTTTGCTAAAATATATGCAAGTACTAATGTTATAAGTTTAAATATCTGTTTTAATGCACCTGAGAAATAACCAAAAACACCAAAAAGAATTAGATATCCAAGAATAGCAAGATCTATAAACACATTAACCTCCAAAATAAATCGAGAGATTGTATCAAATTAGAATAAAAAAAACAAATATAATATAGAAAAGGAAATAACAAAATCTAAATAGAAAATTAAAAAGAATATTGGATAAATTTAAATCTATTTTTATTGTTTGATTTTTATCATAAATTAAATATAATTATTTGTCTATTTTTTGAAAAATATGTAAAACCATTAAAAATTAAACTCTTATAGGTCAAAAGGTTTATTGATTTTTTTGTTAAATAGACTTATAACATAAAAGAGTGTATTAGATGGAGGTTTTATGAAAAAACTTTTTTTATTTGCAATATTTCTTTTTCTATTCTCTTGTAGCAGTAGTAGTAATAAGGATTATACCTGTAGCTTAGAGAAGCCAGATGGAACCTGTCCTGAAAATCAGGTTTGTTATGAAGGCTCTTGTAGAGACTCTATTCCTGAATGCTCTAATGGAGCTCAAGAGAGTTGTGCTTGTCCTTTTGGCGGAGAAGGAACCAAAACATGTAGCAATGAGAGTTGGTCAGAGTGTCAAGGTTGTTCTGGAAATGATAGCGTTGGTATGCCTTGTAGTACAAATAGTGATTGTGGTGAAGGTGCAGTATGTGACTTAACTCTTGATGGTGGCTATTGTACTATGGAGTGTTCAGAGCATGGTACAGAGTGTATGGATGGGGGAGTTTGTGTTGTTTCAGGCTCTATTGGTGGATGTGTAAAAGAGTGTGAATTTGCAGATTCAGCATCTTGTGGGCGTGAAAACTATATCTGTCTCCATTTGACAGGAGGTTTTAATGGATGTTTTCCTGCTTGTACATCTGATTTAGATTGTTCAACAGATGGAACAAAAACTTGTAACAAAAGTACAGGTTATTGTGAATTAATTGCAGGAGAAAGGAATATTGGTGAAAGTTGTGGTGGAACAGTTGGTAACTGTATAAATGGTGCAACTTGTGTTTTTGGATCCTCAAACTCTATTGAGGGAGTCTGTTTTGAAAACTGTGAATCTGGTGTAGGATTACAGTGTGAAGCACCTCTTGAGTGTATTGATTTAAGCACAGGTGTAAGTGTTTGTATGGAGGTTGAAAAAACTCAACAACTTGGAGAGGCTTGTGGAACTACAGAAACAGGTCGTTGTATCTCTGGATTAGCTTGTGTCAATTTAGATTCAAATTCAGAAACAGGTATTTGTAAAAAAGAGTGTTGGCCTGATGAAGTTGATTGTGATTCTCCTGAAAGCTGTATGCCTCTTGAGGATGGAGGTTATGCATGTCTTGATCAATCTAGTTTAGATTGTACTCTTGTTACAAATCAGGGATGTAGTAGTAGTGAAATATGTTGGACAACAACAACAGGTCTTAATAGATGTTATCCAGAGGGAGATATTGAAGGTGGTGCAGAATGTACTCCAAGTAGTAACTCATTTGTTTGTAAAAGCGGATATTTTTGTACAATTATACCTGGAGATGCAAATGGAACATGTTTAGAGATGTGTGATGACTCTAATGCATGTTCAAGTGGAAATTGTAATATTTTCTCAGGAAAAACTTTTGGTGTTTGTGTTCCATAAAAGTAGTCAAATATCTATTCAACTCACAATATCACAAATCAGTTAAAATTGTATTAAAAATCAAAAAAAATATTTATAGGTAATAACTATATTTTTAAAATTATTTTAATAATTTCTTTACAATGACAAAATAGTCATGATAAAGTGTTTCTAGTTTTTTAAATTGTAGGAGTTGGAGTATGGAGTTGAGAAATCAGTTTTTAGAACAACCAGAGAACCTATCATTGCTGGAAAAATTGGAAGTTGAATATTCTACTTCTGAAAATTGGGAGGAGCTTCTCAACATTTATCATGTTTTTACAGAAAAGACAGAGGATGAGTTATTAGTAAGCAAATACACCTTGAAGAAAGCACTCATTTATGATGAGATGTTAATGCAAACTGATAAGGCTATTGATGAACTAAAACATCTGATTTCTTATGAACCATTTACACTCCATCATTTTAAATATTTTGAATCTCTTTGCAGAAGCATATCATCTTTTGATGTTTTAATAGAGGTTTATCAATCTGTTTTAACAAAAGTAGAGGATGATCAAAAAATACTATTCTACTATGAATTGGCATCACTATCACTTCAACAAAACAGTTTTAATAGTGCAGCAGAGTATCTTGATAGTGCACTTGGTATTGATGAGATGCATCCAGAATCACTTAATCTTCTCGATTTTATTTTTAATAAAAAACAGGGAGATATTGAGCTTTTAGTTATTCTTGAGCCAATATACAGAAAAATTGGAGAGTGGGAAAAACTTCTTCTTCTTTTTAACTCTTTAATATCATTATATAAACAAAATGAGAATTTTGATGAACTGAAATCTATTCTAGAGAAAAAAATAGAGCTTCTTGAGAATAGCTTTCCAGAAAGGGATGAACAGATATTTGAAACATTACTATTTGGCTATCAGTTAGATCAAAATAGGGATGACTATTTTGAGAAATTAGAGCAATATGCAGATCAACTAAACACACATCAAACAGTTGTAACAACTTTAATAAAAATATATGAAAATTCAGATAAAAAAACATTTTTATCTTATAAAATAGGAACAATATCATACACACTTTTGAATGACTCAAAAGTAGCAAAAAAATATCTATTGGAATATGTTAAAAATGGTGACATATATTATGAAGAGGCATTTCAATATCTCATTGAGATTTTGAATAATGAAGAGAACTATAATGAACTTGTATTTACCTTTCTTAAACAGGCAGACTATATTGAGGATATCTCATCAAAAATAGATGTTTTAAAAGAGGCAGCATTTATATACCAAGAGAGACTTTTTCAGCTACCACAAGCAATTAATTTATATCAAAAAATGATCTCTTTAACACCAGAAGAGACAACATTCTATTTTGAACTAGAGAAACTATATGAACAATCACAAGATTGGAGCTCACTACTAGTTCTTATTGGAAAAATGAGAGAGTATGTTGATAATGTTGAGGAGTATGATAAAAAACGTGCATATATTTTTGATCAAAAACTTCAAAACTATGAAGAGGCTATAAGATACTATCTAGAGTTTTTAACAGAGTATGGATATGTTGAAAATCAGGATATAGTTCAAAGAGTTAGAGCATTATATGAAGAGTTAAATAAATATGATGAACTTATATCTTTTCTTGAAAACTATAAAGAGTTTATTATTGATCAAGATGAAAGTGAAAAAATTGAGTATCAACTTGCAGAGATTCTTTCTGCTAAATTTGAAAGATATGAGGAGGCTTATCAAAAACTAATATCTATTCTTGATATGAATCCAGAGCATGAGGATGCAATAAAACTTCTATTTAAATTTATTCAGGAAAAAAGATATAGTGATGAGATTTATAACTATCTTGATTCTCTTTTTGAATCAACAGATAATATCTCATATCAAATAAAATTAAATCAAATGAGAATAAAAATGGTAGCATCAAAAGAGGAACAGTCTCAATTATGCTACAAAGTTGCAAAAATATATCTTGACAGAAGCAGTGAGGTTGGTAAAGCCTATGACTATTTTATTGCATCCATTCAATTGAGTCCAAACTTAGAGTATTATGCTGAACTAAAAGAGTATGTAGAATCAATGGGATTTGAGGAGCGTTTAATCGAATCACTCAAAAAAATTGTATCATCTCTTACAAAAGAGAGTGAACTATATCAAATTGCTCTATTTGATTTAGGAAGAGTTCTCTTTCAATTCTCTAATTATTCAGAGGCAGAACAGTATTTTGCAAAGGTTATTGAGATAGAGTCTCATCATAAAGAGACTCTTCAATATTTAGATGAAATATACTCCTCTCTTGAAAAATATAATCAGCTTTTTAATATTCTTAAGCTAAAAGAGGAGATTGAGGATGAAAAAGTTGAAATATTGTATAGATTAAGAGATATTGCTCTTGATCAATTTAAAAACAAAGAGAAGGCCTTACCTTTTATATACAAACTATATGATTTAGACTCCTATAGTCAACAGGAGCATCAAGATACACTTATATCATATCTTGAGGAGTTACAAAAATGGGATGAGCTTGCAGAGTTTTATAAAAGAATTATTGAAGTGGTTCCAGAGCCTCAATATATTGAGGCTGCTGCAGATATACAGTTTAAATATATCAAAAACATTGAATACTCTGCAGAGCTATATGAACAGATATTAGATAACACAGAAAACAGATTAAAAGTTTTATCAAATCTTGAGAAAATCTATGAATCATTGGAGAATTATGAGAGATTAATCTCTATTTTAGAGGAGAAGTTTGAGTTTCTTAAAGCTGAAGGGGATAAAACATCTTTAATTCCTCTTATGTTTAAAATGGGTAAAATCTATCTTGAGAAAGTTGAAAAATTTGAACGAGCATCAAGAATGTTCTCATTTTTAATCAAGGCAAAATATGATGAGAATCAATTAATATCCTATCTTGAAGGATTTATTGCTAATATAGAGATTCTTCCTCATATTTATGATGTTTTAGAGCAACTTTATAACTCTACAGAAAAATGGGAAAATCTTATTTCTCTTCATGAAAAATGGATTGAAACACTTCAAGATTCAGAACAAATACCAACTCTTTTAAAAATTGCAGAGATATATCATGAACAGGTAAAAAATTATGAAAATGCAATTACATATTATGATAAAATTTTTCTTTTTACCCAAGAGAGAGAGATTTTATCAACCATAGAGGAGTTAGTTGAAGAGACTAAAAACTATAAACGAGTTATAGAGATTTTTGAGAACTATCTTGAAACAATTGATTTTCCTGATATTGATTTAAAAATAGATCTATATTTAAAAGTTTCAGAGTTATATAAATCAAAATTAAATAACTCTGAAAAAACATCACATTTTCTATCATTAGCCTATGAGTTGGATGAGCAAAATATTGAGGTACTTGATAAATATATCTCCTCTTTAAATGATATTAAATCATTTGAAAAAATGAAAGATTTATACTACAGAAAAATAGAGCTTCTTGATGATCAAGGTGAACTTTTACTATTAAAATTAGAGGTTTCTAAATTTTTAGTTGAAAAATTTAGAGATTTTGAAAAAGCAATTATTTTGCTTGGAGAGATTTTAGAGTGGGATCCTCTTGAAGAGAGAGCTATTAAATTTTTATTAAAACTTAATGATTTCTTAAAAATTGAGCAACTTGAGTTAAAATTAAAAATTTTAGATATATTAAAACCTGTTTATATTGACTCAAGCAGATATGATGAACTTGACTCTTTATATGGTTTAGTGATTAACATGCAAGGGGTTGAGGATTCATTAAAAATTGAGTTAATGAAAGATGAGATGAAGCAGTTTTTTGATATATCTGAAATTGATAGAGGAATGAAAAAATATCAAGAGACTCTTCTTTTATCAAAAGGGGATAGTGAAATTCTTCAATTAGGTGTTAATTATGCAGAAATAACAAATGATTTTGATAGATTAATCCAGATATATCAAACTCTTTTAGTTTCATTAAGAGGTGATGAAAAATCGGTTGATGTTTATCTCTTAATGGGAGATATATCACATAGATATATGGGAGATTTTCAGCAAGCAGAGAAATATTTCTTAGTAGTTCTTGAGAAAAATCCAGAACATATTGAGGCACTTAATAAATTAGAATCCATGTATAATGAATATGGTGAATATGATAAATTAAGAGGAATTTACAACAAACTCATCTCAATAATAAAAGATACTAAAACTCTTTTTGAGATTTATCAAAAACAGGGATATCTTCTATATGATCATTTAGGAGATATTGATGGTGGTGTTGAGTGTTTTGAAAAAGCAAGAGAGTTAAATCATTCAGATGAGGCTCTACTTGGAAAACTTTTTGATTATTATAAAGCTGAAGAGAGTTTTGAGGCAATTATACCTATTTTAGAGGATTTTTTGAAAATATATCCTAAAGAGGTATATCATCTTAATCGTGCAGCTTACTACTATTTAAAACTTTTTAAATATCAGAAGGAGAAAACAACTCTTCTAAAAAGAGCAGTAGAGCTTGCTGAAATCTCTTACGAAATATCTTCAGAAACAGCTCAAACAGAGCTAATTCTTCTTGAATGTTATAAAGATTTAGAGAATTATGAGAAAGTTGCAACACTCTATTTATCAAAACTAAATAGAGCATCATCAAAAGATGAGCAGATAGAGATTCAGGTTCAACTTGCTACTATCTATGCACAACATCTTAATCAGATAGAGAAAGCACAAGATTGTGTATCTTTTATAAGAGAGCATGATCCATATAATAAACAGATTCTTGATGTAAGAGAGCAGATTCTATTTGCTCAAAAAAGTTGGAGTGAACTTATTGCACTTCTTGATGAGAAAATAGAGTTTGCAGAGGATGATAAACTTGGTGAAATTATTTTCACAAAAGTTAAAATATATATGGAACAACTAAATCAACCATCAGAGGCTTTAAACTTAATAAAAGATTTAATACAAAACAACTCTGAAAATAGTGATTATCTATTTTATGCTGAGAAAATATTCTCATCAATGGATAATTTAAAAGGCTATTTTGATTTTATTAAAGGACGTATTCCTGAGGTTGAATCTAATGAATTAAAAGCATCTATTTTTGTAAGAATGGGCTCAATTGCTTACCATAACTTTAATAAAGAGGATCTGTCTATAAAATGTTATAACAAAGCATTTGAGTATAAATCAGACTCAATGGAGGCAATATCTGGGTTAAAAGAGATTGCAAAAAATAAATCTGATTACAATATGTATGTTAATCTTCTTAATATGGAGATTAAAAAAGCAACAGGAGAGAAAAAACTACAACTTAGAGAGGAGTTAATAGATTTATATCTTAATAAATTGAAACAACCAGAGATGGTGATTCCATTTAAAGAGGAGGATTATGATAATGATAGAGATAATCAAACATTAATGCTTGAACTTATTGAGCTCTACTCTAATTCAACAGAGTCTTTTAACTTTTTTAACTATTTTGATGATTTCTTTAATATTCTTAAAACTGATAGAAATTTTGAGGATAGACATGTTTATATGGTATATCTTGGAAGAGCCTGTCGTAATGCATCTGAATATGATAAAGCAATTAGTTGCTATGAAACAGCAAATCGCTTAAAAATGGGATATATTCCAGGTCAAATGGAGCTTGGAACAATGTTAATGGAGATGGGAGATTCAGAGGGAGCTTTAAAAGTTTTCCAAATGCTTCAATTAAACCAAGCTAAAATAGAGGATAATCAAATGAAAATTGATCTATTTTTAAACATTGGTCGTTTGAGAGGTGCAGCAAATGATGCTTTAAGAGCAAAAAGTGCATATAAAAAAGTTCTTGAATTTGATTCTGAAAACCAAGAGGCAAAAGATTATTTAGATAATCATTAATAATAAAATCTCTAGAAAAAATATAAAAACTAAAACTTTTTGAATATCTATATTTTTGATTGTTGATATATTTTTCTAATTTGATTAATAAATCTCTGATATCCCATTCTTTTAATTGAGGAGCCTTGAAATATCTCATTAAATTGATATTCATCAATATTGATTAACTCTTTTATTGAGGGATAATCTCTTATTTTAAATCCATCATCAATATCATAGATAGAGTTATTATTCCAAGGGCAAACATTTTGACATATATCACAACCAAATATCTGTTCAGATACATCTTCAGGAATACTCTCTTTTGACTCTATTGTATGATATGATATACATTTTGATGGGTTTAAACCATTAACATCAAGTGCTTTCGTAGGACAAGCATCTATACATTTAGAACAGTTTCCACATAAATTACTAATTTTTATAGAGTTTTCAAACTTATAGTCAACAAAAATAAAGCCTAAAAAAATAAATGAGCCATATTTTTTATTAATAATTAAACTATTTCTCCCTTGCCACCCAATTCCTGCCTCCTTTGCATAAAATTTCTCAAGAACAGGGGCTGAATCAACAGAGATTCTACCATTAATTCCAATTTTATTTAAAAAAATTAACAATTTTTTTAGTTTTTTCCTTATCACATTATGATAATCTTTTCCATAGGCAAATTTGGATATAAAATTTATAAAATCACTACTATTTTCAGATTTTTGATTATAGTTTTCTGCAACAACAATAACAGATTTATAGTTTTCAAAAAAAAGGGTTGGATCTAAACGTATATCAACATAGTTCTCTAAAAAACTCATTGTTCCATGTTTTTTTTGAGATAAAAATTGATAAAAAAAATTTTTTTCAATATCTGAAGGAGTTTCTGAAGTAACTCCAAATAGAGAAAAATTTAGCTCATTCAAAGCAAAATTTTTAATTATCTCAATATCAATCATAATTTTATTATTAAATGAGTATAAAAAAGAGAAGAATCAACTCATAACACTATTTAAAAATAGAGTTTAAAAAATAATCTATTTTACAGCAATATCTTTATCAGATTTCTCAATTTGAGGAATAAAAGATGCTTTTAAATTTAACATTTTATCAAATTTAGTCGCTTTTTTATCTTTAATTGATAACATTTCAGGTTTTTTAAAATCACCATTAATCATCAAATCTGAAAAATCATAAAATTTACTTTTCTCTTCAGCAGCAAATATAGATATATTAACAAGTAAAATCATAGCAATTAATAGTTTTTTCATGTTACCTCCACAACATCTATTAAATAATTACATATTTTTAACCAAAATTCAAGATATATAGTATTTTATAAAGATTTTCCTCTCTCTTCAATTTGATTTTATATATAATATCTGCTAAAATTGTTTTTTTGGAGATATATTATGGAGTTTTTTTTATCACCATCAATAAAAACACTCATAGATTTAGCACTTCAGGAGGATATTCCAAATGGAGATATTACAACTATGTTTACAACAGAAAAAGATAGAAGGGTATCTGGTTTTGTTATTGCAAAAGAGGAGCTTGTTTTTTGTGGATTTCCACTTGTAAAGGCTATTTTTGAAAAAATTACATCTAAAAAAATAATAATTACAGACAAAAACAACTTTGATTATAAGGAAAATAATTTTGAAACTAAAATTTTTGATATTGCAGAAGAGGGAGAGTTATTACAGAAAGGAAAGATAGCTTTTAGATTTGATGGATATGCAAGAGAGATTTTAATGGCAGAGAGAACTATACTAAATTTTCTCCAACGTTTGAGTGGAATTGCAACAATGACAAAAAAGTATGTAAAAGAGCTTGAGGGAACTAAAATAAAAATTGTGGACACAAGAAAAACTGCCCCTGGTTTTAGACCACTTGATAAATATGCAGTTAGAGTTGGTGGTGGATTTAATCACAGAATGGGATTGAGTGATGGAATTTTAATAAAAGAGAATCATATTATTGCTGCTGGTTCAATAACAAAAGCAGTTGAATCTGTTAGAAAAAATGCTCCACACACATCAAAGATAGAGGTTGAAACAACAACAATTAAAGAGGTTCAGGAGGCTTTAAACTCTAAAGCAGATATTATAATGCTTGATAATATGAGTATTGAGATGATGAGAGAGGCAATAGCATTAATAGATAAAAAGGCTCTTATTGAGGTCTCTGGAAATGTAACAATTGAGAGATTATCATCATTAAGAGAGCTTGATATAGATTTTATATCAACTGGTGCACTAACTCACTCTGTAAAAGCAGCCGATCTAAGCATGAAATTCCAATAGACAACAAACTACCTATCTATTAACTTCAGTGAATTAAAATAGAGTGTTTTTCTATTTTTTTAAAAAAATTTTCCAAATTATTGGTATAAACCATTTTAATTTTATACTATTTTGTAATAAATCAGAAAATAGTTCCTCTATTTATTTTTTAATAGAGGATATTAAATATTTTTTATTGACAAAAACATGATTTATATTAAAATCATATTTATGATTATTGATACTTTCTAATGATATAATCTTAGTTTATAATGGATGTATAGTATGATTTTTCCCACAATTAAAAGATTTATAACTATCAATTTTACAGTTATTAAAGGATTTTTAAAATTCTACTTAAAATATCTTGATAGTGATTTTAAAAACCCAAAAGAGCTTTCAAAAATTGAGATTAATGTTATTATAGCAGATACAATTATATCTGTTATTGAGGAGTTAGGAGCTGCATTTATAAAATTTGGTCAGATTCTTAGTAGTCGACCAGATATGATTCCATCACCATTTATTGACAAACTAAAAAAACTTCAAGATGATGTAAATCCTTTAAAATTAGATACTATTGAACAGATATTTATAGAGGAGTTTGGAAAAAAGGGTGATGAGATTTTTAAAAATTTTTCAAAAAAACCAATTGCATCAGCCTCTGTTGCACAGGTTCATATAGCAGAGTTAGGTGATAGAAAAGTTGCAATAAAAATACAAAGACCCAAAATAGGGGAGATATTAAGATTTGATTTAGATATATTAAAGAAAATTTTTATTTTTTTTGAAACAGTTTTACCATTTATAAAAAGGGTAAATCCTGTTGCAATTATTTCAGAGATAGAGAAACCACTATTTGAACAATTAGATTTTATAAAAGAGGCATCCTATCTTAAAAAATTTAAAGAGAATTTTAAAAATAGTGATTTTGTTGTTGTTCCAGATGTTTTTGATAATTTCTCCACATCAAAAATAATAACTATGGAGTTTTTAGATGGAGTTAAACCAACAGAGTATCAGAAAATTAATGCAAACCCACTAAAAATTGCAAGATATGGAATTGAGATGAGTTTGAAAATGATATATAGAGATAGATTTTTTCATGCAGATCCACACCCTGGAAATATTTTATTACTTGATAATGGTGAAAAAATCGGTATTTTAGATTGTGGAATGGTTGGATTTGTTTCACAACAGGAGATGAGTATAACTCTAAATTTTATCCTTGGAATAGTTCAAGAGGATACAAAAAAAATTGCAGATACTATGTTAGAGGCATGTGGAGGATACTCTATTATTTCTAAAAACTCTTATAAAAGTTATTTGGATGATATAGACTCTATTTTTCATAAATTTGCTGGTAAAAAACTTTCTGAAATTGAGTTTGGAGTAGTAATATCTGGAATATACAAAGTATTAACAAAATATAAAATAAGAATTGCACCAAACTATACAATGATATTTGTTGCAATGATAACAATTGAGGGAGTTGCAAAAACTTTAGCACCAGATATTGATTTAATATCAGAGGCAAGAGTTTATGCTTTTGATATGATGAGTTATTTAAATTAAAATCTTAAAACAGGAGAGTTAGTGAAAGAGAAAAAAAGGGTTGTTGTAACAGAGATTCATAGAGGGGAGATTATATCTTTTCTTGATAATAAAAGAGTAAAAATAAAGGTGCCTGGTTCAGTTTTACATAAAGAGAAAACAGAGCGTTCACCTGTTGCTGTTGGTGATTTAATAAATATCTATTTCGATTCGAAATCAAAATCATATATTTTTGAATCAAGAGAGGAGAGAAGAAATCAGATATCAAGAAGAGACCCTTTTTTAACACATATCTCTCAAGTTATTGCATCAAATATAGATTTTTTAGGAGTTGTAACATCTTTAAAAAATCCAGATATTCAATGGGAGCTTATTGATAGATATCTAATAACTGCAGATAAATATGAGATTCCACCTATTATTGTTTTTAATAAAGCAGACTTAGTTGATAATGAGTTTATTGAATCTTTACCACTAAAACCATATAGAGATATGAACATTCCTATATTTTTTACATCAGCAACAAATAAAACAGGTTTTGATTCACTAAAAGAGCTAATCAAAAACTCTATCACCCTTTTTTCTGGAACATCAGGTGTTGGAAAATCAACAATTGTGAATTTAATGGAACCAGATCTTCCTCAAAAAGTTGGAGATATATCTGAAAAAGGGGCAAGAGGAACACATACAACCCGTTCAACAAGACTTATCCCTTTAAAAAATGGTGGCTATATTATTGATTCTCCAGGAATTTATGGTTTTGGATTAGATAGTATCACAGATATTGATATAAAAAAGCATTATGAGGAGTTTTATCCATTTCTTTCTGGGTGTAAATATCCAAATTGTACCCACACACATGAGAATCAATGTGGAGTAAAAGAGGCATATTTGAATGGAAAAATAGAGCAAATAAGATTTGAAAACTATATAAATATTCTTACAAATCCAACAAAATTTATAGAGGAGGAGTAGAAATATCTTGTATTTTATTTTTTTTATGTTATAATTTAAAAATCGTTTACCCCTATCCACAAAGGAGGATAGCCATGCAGAGTCATATCAACTAGAGTAGAATATCAAAGTAAGGCATTTGTGCTGGGTTCTATTCAATCAAAAAATCTAAAAAAAGTGGTACAGAAAATTTAACCAATTAGTTTGATATTTTTATTATACTATTTGATAAAAAATATAATTTAATAATATCAATAGTGGTAAAACATAATCAAACTATAGATTTTATTGGAGCTATAATGGGCTATAATTTGCATGGAAAATATACATCAGCATATTTAACAATCAATAATGCTGATGCAGAGACAATAAAACAGATTCATAGATTAATTAATCATCCAGCATTTACAAATAGAGTTGCAATAATGCCAGATACACATGTTGGAAAGGGTGCTGTTGTTGGTTTTACAATGGAGACTAGTGATAAAATTGTTCCTGCAGTTGTTGGTGTTGATATTGGATGTGGAATGTTATCAATCTCTTTAGGTGATATATTTAATAATATTGATAAAACAGAGATTGATTGGAAAAAAATTGATAATCAAATAAGAGACTCTATACCTACTGGAGGTTCAATCCATTTTAAATCAATTATAAATTTTGATAAAGATTTTCCTTGGAAAGCTCTTAATGAGGAGATGAGAAAATTTGTAATGAGTTATAAAAATAGATATGGAAGGGCAATTGAATTACCAGAGATTAATTCTGAATGGGTACAAAATTTTGCAAAAAAAATTGGAGAGGATTTTAGAACAATAAAAAACTCATTAGGAACACTTGGTGGTGGAAATCATTTTATTGAGATTGGAATAAGTGAACTAGGAAAAACTTGGCTTACTATTCATACAGGAAGTAGACATTTAGGACAATCTGTTGCAACTTATCATCAAAAAAAGGGGATTGTTCCAAGTGGATTTACTAAAGAGCTATCTTTTCTTGAGGGAGAAAATTTAGAGGATTATCTTATTGACATGGTTTTTACACAATTTTATGCAAAAATAAATAGAAAAACCATTGCAACTCAGATTTTAAACTCTTTAGATATTGATTTTGAATCAATTGTAGATACTATTGAATCAACTCATAACTATATTGATTTTAATGATTGGATTATTCGAAAAGGGGCCATTCGTTCATATAAAGATTCTAAATTTATTCTTCCATTTAATATGAGAGATGGAATTGCAATAATGAGTGGTTTATCAAATCCAGAATGGAACTACTCTGCTCCACATGGTGCTGGAAGATTAAAAAGTAGAGCAGACTCAAAAAATGAGATAACATTATCATCATTTAAAAAAGCAATGAGTGGAATCTATTCATCATCAGTATGCTCTTCCACTATTGATGAATCACCTTTTGCATATAAAGATTCTAACTTCATTCTTGACTCTATTGAACCATCTGGAGAGTTAATTGATATGATATCACCTCTATATAATATGAAAGATATCTCATCAAAAACAGATAAAAAACAGAGAGAGGAGAATCGATTAGATAAAAAATATAACAAAAAAAGAGAACGCTCAAGAGAGCGATATTTTGTTAAAAAAATGGTTGAAAACTATGAATCTGATTTAGATTAAAATATCTTTAATAAAAAAAGTTATTTTTAGTTGAAAATATCTATTTAAATGAAGAGATTCTATTTGTATCTATTTTTTGTAAAAAGTAGAATCTCTTTTTTTAATATTTAATTTTGAGGTTAATATGAGTTTATATAAAGATGAGAATCTATTATGGATTCAAATAAGTAGTGGAACAGGACCAATAGAGTGCTGTTTAGCTGTTAAAAAATTTTATGAATCAATAGTATCTGAAGCAAAAAAAGAGAGATTATCTATTGATATTATAAAATGGGAAAATTTTAATGAGACTCTTCCAAAATCAATTCTTTTATCTATTGATAAAAAATTGGTTGATTTATTAAAATTAGAGTCTGGAACAGTTCAATATAGATTTCAAAGTAGCTTTAGACCACAACATAAAAGAAAAAACTGGTTTATTGATACTCTTTTATTAGAACCACCAAAAGATGAGGATATTGATTTAACAAATATTAAAATTGAGACAATGAGAGCTGGAGGTCCTGGTGGTCAACACCAAAATAAAACAGAGTCTGCAGTTAGAGTAACTCATATCCCAACAGGAATATCTGTTATTGCAAGAGAGGAGAGATCTCAATATAGAAATAAAAAACTTGCTTTAGCAAGACTATTAAATGCTTTAAACTCAACAAAAATTGAGAAATCGGAAAAATCTCAGGAGAAACTTTGGAAACAACATTATAAACTCAAAAGAGGAGAGGCATTTAAAATTTATTAATAATAAAAAAGGGAGCAATTGCTCCCTTTTTTATCTAAACTATAATGTTATAGATTATTTTTTATTTTTAACAACTGCTTGAGCTGCAGCTAAACGTGCTGTAGGAACACGGTAAGGAGAACAAGATACATAGTTTAAACCTGTTTTATAACAGAACTCTATTGAACTTGGTTCACCACCATGCTCACCACAAATACCAAGTTTGATATTTGGACGAGTTGATTTTCCATATTGAACAGCACTTTGAATTAAACGTCCAATTCCTTTCTGATCAAGAACTTGGAAAGGATCTTTATCATAAATACCTTGGTGAACATACTCTTTAAGGAAAGAACCAGCATCATCACGTGAAAAACCAGCACCCATTTGAGTTAAATCATTTGTTCCAAAAGAGAAGAATTCAGCTTGAGTTGCAATCTCATCAGCTGTCATAGCAGCTCTTGGAACCTCAATCATTGTTCCAACAAGATAATGGAAATTAACACCATATTTTTTCATAACATTTTCAGCAATTGAACGTGTCATTTTTTCAAAAGGTGTAAATTCAGAAACATCTCCAACAAGAGGAATCATAATTTCTGGTCTTGCATCAACACCTTTTGCAACTAATTCTGCTGCTGCTTCAAGAATTGCTTCAATTTGCATTTCATAAATTTCAGGATATGTAATTCCAAGACGAACACCACGATGTCCTAACATTGGATTAAATTCATGAAGTTGTTCAACACGCTCTTTAATACGAACAGGATTACGATTAATTTTATAAGCAAGCTCAACAATCTGTTCTTCTGTATGAGGTAAGAATTCATGAAGAGGTGGATCTAATAAACGAATAGTCACAGGAAGTCCTTTCATTGCTTCAAGAATTCCTAAGAAATCTTTTTTCTGCATTTTTTTCAATTCAGCAAGAGGTTTTCTACGACCAGCTTCATCATTTGCAAGAATCATTTCACGAACATAGTCAATTCTATCCTCTTCAAAAAACATATGCTCTGTACGACAAAGTCCAATACCTTCTGCACCAAAAGAGATAGCAACTGCTGCATCATGAGGTGTATCAGCATTTGTACGAATTTTAAAATCACCACGAATTTCATCAGCCCAAGTCATCAGTTTTGCAAAATTTCCAGAAAGTTCTGGTTTAATTGTTGGAACTGTTCCAAGAAGAACATGACCTGTTGTTCCATCAAGAGATATTACATCACCATATTTAATTGTTTGACCAGAAACAACCATTAAGTTTTTTTCATAATCAATCATTAAATCACCAGCACCTGCAACACAACATTTTCCCATACCTCTTGCAACAACAGCTGCATGAGATGTTGCACCACCACGTGCAGTTAAAATACCTTTAGAGGCAGCCATACCACGAATATCTTCTGGAGATGTCTCAATACGAACAAGAATAACATCTTTTCCTTCTGCAGCCTCTTTCTCAGCATCTTCTGCATTAAAAACAACAACACCAACTGAAGCACCTGGAGATGCATTAATTCCTGATGCTAAAATAGTTGCATTTTCTCTTGCTTTTGATTCGAAAATAGGTAAAAGAAGTTGTGTTAAATCATTTGCATTAACACGAAGAACAGCCTCTTCTTTAGTGATAAGTCCCTCTTCAACCATATCAACAGCAATTTTAACTGCTGCAGGAACAGTTCTTTTACCATTTCTTGTTTGAAGCATGTATAGAGTTCCCTCTTGAATTGTAAATTCAAAATCTTGAATATCTCTATAACGAAGTTCAAGACTATCTGTAATATCTTTTAATTGTTTGAATGCAGCAGGCATAACTTTTTCAAGTTCAATGATTGGAAGTGGAGTACGAATACCAGCAACAACATCCTCTCCTTGAGCATTTACAAGAAATTCACCATAAAACTCTTTCTCACCATTTGATGGATTACGAGTAAAACCAACACCAGTTGCTGATGTTTCACCCATATTTCCAAAAACCATTGATTGAACATTAACAGCTGTTCCAATCAAACCTTTTATATCATTAAGTTCACGATAAGCAACTGCACGATCATTATCCCAAGAACGGAAAACTGCAGCAACTGCATGCCATAATTGAACCATTGGATCTGTAGGGAAGTCAGTTCCTTTATATTTGCGGTAAACCGCTTTATAAGCCTCAACAACATCTTGAAGATCTGTTGCATTTAAATCTGTATCTTTAATTTCATGAACCGATTTTCCAAGTTCATTAACTTTTTTTGCTTTTACAGAATCAAGAGCTTTTTCAAAAGCATGATGAGGAACATCCATTGCAACATCACCAAACATTTGAATAAAACGACGATAAGAGTCCCAAGCAAAACGTGGATTTCCTGTTTTCTCTGCAATACCTTTTGCAACAGCATCATTAATTCCAAGATTTAAGATAGTATCCATCATACCTGGCATAGATACAGCAGCTCCAGAGCGAACAGAGAAAAGAAGAGGGTTAGTTGGATTTCCAAATTCAAAACTTGTTGCAGTTTCAACTCTTTTAACATATTGAGCAACTGTTTCATTTAAACCCTCTGGATATGTTCCAGCATTTTTTGAAAAATGTTCACAAACCTCTGTAGTAATTGTAAATCCTGGAGGAACAGGAACTCCTGCTTCAGCCATATCTGCAAGATTTGCACCTTTTCCACCAAGAATAGCTTTCATTGAAGCATTACCTTCAGACTCACCTTTTCCAAAAAAATAAACATACTTTTTAGTCATTAAAAACTCCTTTAGAAGAACAATCATAGACAAGAGAATATATCACATTACTCATGTAAAAACAAGATTTATCGATTTTATAAATAAAAATTGTATTTTTTTGTAATAATATGTGAAGAATATTTTATAATTATTAGTAGTAGTTTAAAAAAGATAACATAGTTTTAAACTCTATCTTTTTAAGTATTTCAAAACTAAATCATAAGGAATAGGAGGAGAGTAGTGATTATTTCGTCCTTTTACTCCACCTGAACAGAAGATTGCATTCATTATAGCCTCCTCTGTTGCTTCTATAACTGCCTCATAAATTGGATTTAAAACAGCATCACTTATAAAATTTATAGAGAGAGTTTTATTTGAACCAGCCTCCTCTCTATTTATTTTATTTGCTGTTGAAAAAGCAATCATTATCTCTCCACTTGTTGATGCAGCAAAAGAGCCAGCTCTACCAACTCCAAGAGCAGCCCTTTTTGCAATTCTATTTAATTGACTTGCTAATAGTGGTGCATCTGTTGCAACAACAACAATAATTGAGCCATAATTAAATTTTCTCATTCTTGCACTATCATAATGTCTCTCTAAATCTCTTCCAATAACAGCACCATCCAAGGTTAGATTAACCATATGACCAAAATTTGATAAAACAAGAACTCCAACAGTATAACCTCCAATATTGTAGGGAATAACTCTTGATGATGTTCCAATTCCACCAGCAAAATCAAGAGTTGTCATTCCTGTGCCAGCACCAACAGAACCCTGCCTTACAAAACCACCTTTAGCAATTTTAATTGCTCTCTCTGCATCACTAGGTTTAACAGATGGGATTCTTACATCATTAAGAAAAGAGTCATCTGTTTCTCCAATTACAGGAATTATTACATCTGTTTTTGTTCCCAATTCAGGATGTTTTTTTATTGTATGTTGAATTACTCCTTGATGAACACTTCCAATAGACATTGTATTTGTTAATAAAATTGGTGTCTCAAGCCAACCCCACTCCATAACTTGAGTTAAACCTGTCATCTCTCCAATTCCATTAAGAATAAATCCCCCAGCAACCAATCTTTTTTTATAAATTGCATCTGATGATAATGGTATAATTGCTGTAACTCCACTTCTTACAGAGCTATTTTCTGTTGTTCCTGGAACATGGATATTATCAATAATATGAGTTACATGTCCAACCTTTACACCTTTTACATCTGTTATTGCATTATATTTTCCTGTTGGAAAACGACCAATACTTAAATCAAGCTCCCTTAATGTAAAACGTTTTGACTCAGCCTGCTTAGATGATGTATTTTTGATCATATAAAATTTCCCAAATAATATTTATTTAAAAACTTAATTAAAAAGTTATTTTTAAATTATTTTGTAAAAAATAATTAATATTACTTTTTAAATGATAAAAGCTAACTCTTTTATCTTCATCTATTTTTAGCATTATTTAGGCTATTTTTCAAAACTTTTCTGAATAACTATTTAAATAAAAAATTTAAATTTTTTTTAAACTAAAATAAATTCAAAAAAAATCGAATAGTATATAGAGTTTTGGAGGAACTATTTTAACATGAAGCAGGGTAAAAAATTTATATCAATTTTAGATATTATTACAGATATAAATCTAAAATTTTTTACTAATTTTACCTTTTTTGATGTTATATTTTTTGATGGTTCTGAAATTGTTTTTAAAGGAGGAAGAAAGTTTGTTTGTAAAAATTCGGTAATAAAAGAGATT
>JAFGXH010000175.1 GCA_016936735.1 bacterium | reverse complement strand
TAATTGCTTTACAAAATAAATATAATATAGTTTTTAATTTGGTATTTAATGATAACACAGTTATACCAAGTGTCGAAAATTTAAATATATTTATTGAAAATTTTAATTGTTTTTATAAAATGGGAATAAGAACTATTACAATTCCGTTTTTAACTTGGATTAAATCAATAAAAAAGGAGTTCTCAGAACTACATATTAAAAACTCTGTATTAATTGATGTTTCAACTGTATCCAAATTTAAAGAGATAGCATCTTTAGGTTTTGATACTATATCACTTTCATCTGTTTTAGTAAGAAATATTGATATTTTAAAAGAAATAAAATTTATTAGAGACTTATATTATCCAAATATTAAGTTATTAATATTAGTAAATGAAGGATGTTATGGCAATTGTTTATATAAAAATGAACATAGAATGTTAACCATAAATAATAAGAAAAGTAATCTAGTTAGAGGTTTATATTATTGTCATATACCTAATCAAAACTTTAGTTCTATTTTTAAAAAAGCATCAATTATTCCTTTGAAAAGAGAATTCAATAAATTCAGAAAATTTATAGATATTTTTAAAATGACTGGCCGTAATTCTAAGGTAATATTTAACAATTCAATTGAAGAGATTTTAAATTATAAATTAGGTAAACAACAACTTCTTTCAAATTTTGATATTTTTGGGGAGAACATTCCACATCTTTTTAAAATACTTAATAAAGAGGAGATGATAAATAAATGGATTAATAAAATTGAAAATTGCGGTTTTAATTGTTACAAATGCAATTATTGTGATTTAATATTAAATACTGAAGAGAGTATTTTTTTACAAAATTATTTAGATAATAGGAGTTTTTATGATTCTACCATTCATTCCTAAAAATATTCAAATAGAGATATCAAACAGATGTAATTTAAAATGCCCTTTGTGTCCTTGTGGACAAAAAAAGGCATTAAGAGAAATAGAGGATATTGAATTTGATTATTTTAAAGATATAATGAAAGAGCTAGAAAAATATGATACAAAAATACAGCTTTGGAATTATGGAGAACCACTTTTACATAAACAAATAATTCCTTTGCTTAAATCTATTCCTAAAAAATTCTCTGAATGTTCAATCTCAACAAATGGACATTTTATGTCAAAAGAGTATGCAGAAGCAATTACATCAAGTGGAATAACTGAGGTTATTTTTGCAATTGATGGAATTACTCAAGAAACATATTCTAAATATAGAATAGGTGGTTCTTTAGCAATTGTATTAGAAAATTTAAAAATTTTTAATGAATTAAATTATAATAGGGATATAAAAGTTACAATCCAATTCATTGCATTTAAGCATAATTTACATGAAATTCCCTTACTTGGTAATTTTTTTAAATCATTTTCTGTAAATGAAATAAAGGTTAAATCAGCAATGTTAATGACTACAGATGAAAATAATGATTTAGAAATTGCGAAAAAATATCTCTCATTTAATTATGATGGAGAAAGATATAAAATAGATAATTTGAAAATAGTTCCAAAAGGGAATTTTCTGAATTACTGTCCATTAGTAGAAAACTCTTTAGTTATAACAACAGATAAAAAAATATTACCATGTTGCTGGGATTATGAGGGATTATATCAAATTAAGAATGAAAAAAATTGGATAAGTATAAAAAATCTCATAAATTCAGAAAATTATCCTAAAATGTGTAATAAATGCCCAATCAGATATGGTCATATTTTTTCTTGGGATTGGGATAAAGTTCCAGGGATTATTTATTAACCATTTAAGCCATATAAAATATATCCATATAAAGTAGAGCAAACTATGTTTAAAATAAAAGAATAAATCCTATAAAAAATATGTTTTACTATTATGTTTTTGGGGAGTTTTTATGGCTATTTTTGCAATAATATTGATTATTATAATGAGTTTAGTTCAATTTTACGTTTATAAAAGGGTGAAATCATTATTAAAAACAAAAGCTTCACTAATGATTTTTAGAGGAGTTAATATATTTTTATGGATTGGCTTGGTTTTAAGTAGAGTTGTAAGAGGGGGAGATAAATCATTTTTTAGCTCATTTTTTGAGATTATTGGAATGCAAACAATTGCTATTGTTTTTATGATGGCAACAATACTATTTTTTGCAGATTTAATAATATTTTTTGTTTGGATTTTAAAGAGATTTAAAGTTAAAATAGTTGAAAAACTATACTCAAATAGTAATTTTAGTTATAAAATAAGATTTTTAGCATCTATTTTAGGTATTATTTTTATAATTATTGGACATATTCAAGGATTTAGTAATCCAGATATTGAATACTATACAGTTAAAAGTAAAAATCTACCAAAAGAGTTTGATAATATTAAAATTGCCCTTTTAACAGACCTTCATGTTGGAGAGGGAACTATATATGAGGATTGGTTAGAGGCTCAAATTGATAGAGTAATTGCATTAAAACCAGATATGGTTATATTTTCTGGAGATATTTTTGAAAAATGGGCAGATATTGATAAATCTGTCTCTATTTTGAAAAAACTACAACCAAAAATGGGTGTTTTTGCTGTTAGAGGAAATCATGACACTCCAAGATTAAATAAAAATGATTTAACAGGTAAAATATTATCAAAAGCAGCTATTCCTCTTCTTGAAAATAGAACTATTGAGCTACAAAATGGCTTTATTATAGCTGGAGTGAATGATTTAACAATGGCAAAAAGAGATGGTAATGCAGAGGAATTTTTAGAAAAAACATTAAAAAACAGGGTAAATGGTTTTACTACTCTTCTATCTCACTCCCCAATATTAGTTGAGGAGATATCAAAAAAATATAATGTTGATTTAATGCTATCGGGACACACTCATAATGGACAAATCTGGCCATTTAACTATATTGTAAAACTTTTATACCCATATATTAATGGATTATATAAAATTGGAGATATGAGTATTGTTGTATCTCGTGGTGCTGCTGTTTGGGGACCACGAGTTAGACTCTGGAAAAAAGGGGAGATATCTTTAATAACACTACAAAGCGAATAAAATTAGTTTTTAAGTATTAAACAATATCCACTCAAAAATAAAGTGTAATAGATTAATAAAAACATGTTTTTGTTAAAATTAAAACAACAGTTATCATTTATAAAAAACATAACTCTTGAAAAACTTTTTAATATTATTATATAATAGTCTGTTTATGAAGTTTTTTATAAAGAATATTAACTTTTAAGGATTGATAAAATGAGACAGGTTAATCATGCACAATGGATTCTTGGGGTAAGAGGATTTCATGAGGCTTATGCAGTTCACTTCTCCATTCCTGATAAAAAAATATCTATATCACTATACTATACCCTACTCTCTCCTGATGATGTTTATGACCCACATTTTAACCTATCTTGTGTTATAAACTATCAAGATGAACCTCAAAACTCATTTGGTATAACAAAAAAATATGATTTAAAAGAGGGAATTTTTGGAAGTAATGCCTTTTTTATAAGAATAAAAGAGTCTTTTATAAAAGATGGATATGTTAAGGGTAAATTAAAAGACAGCAAACACTCAATTGAGTGGGATTTTAAAATAACAGATATTATTGCAGGACAATCTCTTCCATATAATTTTTTATATAATATATCTATCCCTAAAAATAAGTTAGAAACCCCTGTTTTAGATGGAAGTATAAATGGAACAGTTCAAATTGACTCCCAAAAAATCGATTTAAATAGAGTTAAAGTGGTTCAAAATCATTTATGGGGACCTAAAATGCACCATCAATGGAATTGGGGATACTGCAATCAATTTGATGGAAATCCTGATGTTATTTTTGAGGCTTTTACAGGAAGACAAAAACTTTTTTTAAATCTTGAAACACCAGATATATCTATTTTCTATCTCAATCATAGAGGGAAAAAATATCAATTTAATAAAATTGAGTCTCTTATTCTTAATCAAAGTGATTACCATATTGGTTATTGGCACTTTAAAGCAGAGACATTCAATGCTAAAATAGAGGGTTTTTTTGAGTCTGAATATAAAGATTTGGGTGCAGTAAAAATAAAAGATACAGATTTATCATCAATTTTTCTTCATCAAACATCCTATGGCTCTTTAAAACTTGATTTATACACACGTGAAGGGTGGAGCTATAAAAAAACAGAGAGTTTTACATCTAAAGAGGGCTGTTTTATTGAATTTGCCAATAGATATAAAGATCCTCATGTTAATTTACTTTACGAGGCACAATGATATCGTTAAAAAAAATAACGAAAAAATATGCTGATTTAAAAGATACAAAAACAGTTCTTAATGATATATCATTTGATGTTGAAGAGGGTGGTTTTGTATCAATTATTGGTACATCTGGCTCTGGAAAAACAACACTTTTAAATATTCTTGGTGGTTTAGATACTAAATTTGAGGGTGATCTATCTGTTTTTTCTAAAAATTTAAAAAAAATGGATGATAATGAGCTTTCACTTTATAGAAATCAGAATATTGGTTTTGTTTTTCAAAATTTTAATCTTTTAAATCATTTAACTGCTGCTGAAAATGTTATGCTTCCTGCAAGATTCCAAAAAAACAGTATAGATTTACAAAAAAGATTAGATGAGGTTTTTGAAATTATAAAACTTCCTGATAAACAAAACTCCTATCCATCAGAGTTAAGTGGTGGGCAAAGACAAAGAGTTGCTATTGCAAGAGCTCTATTTAATAGCCCTAAAATTCTACTTTGTGATGAACCAACAGGAAATCTTGATAGAGATACAGGTGTTGAGGTGTTATCTTTTTTTAAATCATTAAATGAGAAAGATAATATTACTGTTATTATTATTACACATGAAAAACATATTGCAGAGATGACAAAAAGAGTAATACGTTTAGAGAATGGAAATATTATCTCTGATGTTATAAATTAAGATTTTTATTTTGGATATAAATTAAATGAGTAGATTTTTTACTATTTTATCAATTATATTACTATTTATATCTTTTGGATGTGACAAAACAGAGAATAAAACTCCTCAAAAACAGGAAAAAGTAAAAATTGATAAAAAAATAGACTATTCAAATGGGAAAAAAACAGTCTCAAATGATTCAGTTGTCTCTTTTTGGACTCCTCAGGATTGGGAACAGATGGAGGATAAGGAGATTTGGATTGAAAAAATCTCTGCCTCTAGCATGAATTTACAAAAAGATAAAAATGATATGGATTTAATTAAATATTCTCAACTTGCAATAGAGAATATAAAAAAAATATATCCATCATTCTCAATAATCTCTAATGAAATAAAAGATAGTTTTGGCTCTCAAATGATGGTAATTAGTGGTGAATTAACTATTTATGGTTATCAAATGAGAAGCTATTCATTGATTTTAGATAAAAATAGTATAAAATATGTTTTAACAATTGGTTGTAAAAGAGAGAATTTTAAAACAAATCGTGATATTTTTTTAAAAATAATAAACTCCTTTAGTTTTGAATAGTTTTTTATTTAAAATTTTAAAAGAACCCCCACCCTAAATCCCTCCCCAATACTTGGAGAGGGACTTAAAAAATAAATAAAATTCTGATTTTATTTACTAAAAAAAGGGAAAAAAATAGTTTTTTATTTAAAATTTTATGATTAACAAAAATTTTATGGATTAAATATGAAAATTATCAATACAGTTGACTCTTTAAGAGCTGAGATTAAAGAGAAAAAAATGGCTGGTAACATAGTTTCACTTGTGCCAACAATGGGTTTTCTTCATGATGGACATCTTTCTCTTATGAAACAGGCAAAAGAGAGTTCTGATACTCTTGTTGTATCAATATTTGTCAATCCAATGCAGTTTGGACCTAATGAAGATTTAGATAGATATCCAAGAGATTTAGAGGGTGATATTAAAAAATGTCTAGAATCTGGAGTTGATATTGTTTTTATTCCTGATGTAAAAGAGATTTATCCTAAAGATTTTCAAACAGTTGTTTCTGTTAAAAAAGTTTCACAAGGGCTTTGTGGAGACTCAAGAGTAGGTCATTTTGATGGAGTTGCAACAGTTGTTTGCAAACTTTTTATGATGGTTCTACCTGATATTGCCTTTTTTGGAAAAAAAGATTATCAGCAACTTCTTTTAATAAAAAGAATGGTTGAGGATTTAAATATTCCAATTGAGATAAAAGGTTGTGAAATTGTTAGAGAGTCAGATTCTCTAGCAATGAGTTCAAGAAATCGCAACCTCTCTCCAAAAGGGAGAGAGATTGCTCCCAATCTTCATAAAATAATGAAATATGGTGTTCAACTTTTCAAAAATGGGGAAACAAAATCCTCTATTATAGTATCAAAATTAAAAGGTGAGCTTGAGAGTTTAGGCTTTAAAATAGATTATCTCGAAATAAGAGATAAAAACCTTAATATTGTTGAGAATATATCCTTAGAAAATATTATATTTGCTGCTGTTTTTCTTGATAATGTTAGATTAATTGATAATTTAGAGATTATATGAGGTAAAAATGTGTGATAAAAAAAACAAAACATCAAAAAATCTCTTTACTTTATTCTTAATATCATTTCTATTAATATCATGCTCAAAGGGAAGTGATCTAAATAAAGGTGATATTGAATTTAAAAATGGTAATTATGAAAAAGCATTAAACTACTATTTAAAGACTTTAAAATCGGCTGAATCAGATATAATATACTATAAACTGGCTCAAACATCACTCAAATTGAAAAAAAATATTCAAGCAGACTCTTTTGTAAAAAAAGGATTAAATATTGAACCAGAAAAAGAGTCTTTACTTCTTTTAAATGCTCAAATTGCATCAGAGAGAAGAGTTTTTTCAGAGGCAATATTCTCCTATAATAAAATAATGAAGCTTTATGGGGAAAAAGATGAGTATAAATTTGAGATAGCTAGAAACTATCTTTTATATAAAAATGTAAAAGATGGATTTGAAGTTATAAAAAAATTAACTTTAACAAAAGAGCAGAAAGAGATAATAACAGAGATTCTACTTACCTATCCTTTAGATTATGCTTGTTTTGAAAAAGAGAGTTTTTTAAAAGAGTATTATAATGAAACAAAAACAACAAAAGCTCTAAGAGATTACTATAATGCTGTAAAATGTACAAAAAATTTAGAGATTCAGGAGAGTTTAATAGAGACTCTTGTTGAAAAAGAGAAAACAATAGAAAGCTATAATGAGGCAGCTCTGTTTTATATCGAAAAAGAGAATTTAGAAAAAGCAGAGGAGTATATTTTTAAATCAGAATCAATAAAAATGGAACAATCTGAAACAGAGTATCTTCGAGGGGAAATCTCTTTTTTCAAAGGAAAATTTGAAAATGCTATACTTTTCTATGAAAAAGCTCTTAAAAACCCCAACTTTAAAATTAAAAATCAAATTCATTTGGCAGAGGCTTACTATTTTTCAAATCAATTTAAAAAAGCAGAACCAATATTAAATGAACTTTTAAAAAATAGTAAAAACTATTCATTGACTGCTGCAATCTATTTAAGAAATATCTACGAAAAATTAGAGAATCCAGAAAAAATAAAAGAGATTGATTTTTTTATAAAATGGATTCATAAATCAAATAAAAATTAATTATTTCATAAAAATATTTTAG
>JAFGXH010000174.1 GCA_016936735.1 bacterium | reverse complement strand
AGTGAGTATGACCATTATTTAAATCAAGCATAATCTTATCTATTACTTCTTTATATTGATCATCATTTTTAGTTTCTACAATTAATTTACGATATTTTTCTTTATTTGATATCCAATCAATTCCATTTACTCTTTTATTTAACTCAAGAAAAGGATAGTTTTCTTGAATTATATCAAATAGATAATCAAAATCTTCAAGTTTTTGATTTTGAGTTAATTGAATATTATTTGAAACTGTTTTTTTCATATTGTTATTATTCTCTAATTTTCTTTGAGAACAACTTATACTTAAAAGACTAAGAGTTATAAAAATGATTTTTTTCATTTGTAATCTCCAAAATGGAGATATATAACAAATGTAAAAAATAAAATCAAGATAATAATTCTATCTAAATTTATCTATAAGAGATTTACCTTTATTATTTAATCTTATCATAAAAGATAAAACATACTCTCTAATAGAGCAGTAAGTATCAACAAAACAGACAATCCAAGATTCTGAATATTTTGGTGGAATAATAGTTAAAGGAAACATATGTTTTAGAATAATATCTTTTTCTCTTTCTGAAAGCTCAAATATTTTAACCGCATTATCTTTTGCAATTTTTGGATGTCTAAAACCATGAAGGCGTGGCCCCTCTCTTAACCAATCATAATAAAAAAGATCATGAAGAATAGCAGCTCTAACAGTCTCTTCTAAATTTAAAGAGAAATATTTTGCAACTTTAAAAGAGAGCCAAGCAACATCTTTAACATGATCTAATCTTGTTTTTCCTCCATGATGATTATATTCAGATAGTTTTGCAACATCTGGATGATTTAAAATTGGTTCTGCAAGTAAAAGAAATTGCTCTCTTAATTGCTCCTCTGTTTCAAGTCTATTTCTCATTTTATAAAATTTCATAGCACAACTTATTATAAAATCAACAATTACAACTACTAATATGGCATAAAATATCACAAGAGAGAAAACAATTGTAACATCATAAATTAGATTCATATAATATAAAACAGGAGAGAGTATTGCATCTAAAATAATTGCTAAAACTGTAAATGTGATACTATATTTTGGGCAGATATAGCCATTAAGATTAAAACTATTTTCAGAATAGTCCCATAATCTAATTTTAAAAAAATAGTGAACAAAAAAACCTGTTATTAACTCTAACATTGTCATTGCAATAAAATATATTGCAATTTTAGAGACTAAATTATCTGAAAAATTTATTTTTACTAAAAAAACAAGTGATGCTCCAAAACCATAAATTGGTAAAAATGGACCATTTAAAAAACCTGGATTCATAAGTTTTTTATTTGAGATTGCCCTGAAAAAAAACTCCAGAAACCATCCCGAAATTGTTGCAATAACAAATAGAATTATTGTAATATTGAGTGTATTCATAGCTACCTCCTCTATTTTTTCAGAATCCCATTAAAAAGGACATCTATAAAGAGGTCATAATCACGCTCTTCAATCTCCCTTTTTCTAATCAGTGGGAGATTTTTTTCGAGCCCTTTAAGTAGGGATAAAATTAATACAGCAAGAAGTTCTGGATTTATTTTTTTTAAAATCTCATCTTTAACTCCCTGTTCCAATAGATTTGTTAAAAGAGTCTCCTCTCCTGATATAAATGGAGATTTTTGAGCTTTTGCAATTAAACCTCTTAATTTTGAAAGCTCTTTTGCATACTCTGTTCTTTTTTTAAAGTATGTTGTTAAAATCTCTTTTATATCATTGCTACTTTCAAATATTTTTTTAATATTTTTTATAAAAGAGGAGCTTTCATGTTTTAAAACAGCTTTAAATAGTTCACTTTTACTTTTAAAATAGTAGTAAAGAGATGTTTTTGCCATTCCTAATGATGATGCAATATCCTCAAGTGATGTTTTTTTTAATCCAAAATGTGAAAATAGTTTTTGTGCCTCCTCTAAAATCTCTTTCTCTTTTGTGGTTTTTTTTATTGTTATCTGTTCCATAATCTACCCCCAATCTAGAATTTTCGAACATTCTACTCTAATATTCTAATTTATTATAAAAAATTGTCAAGTGTTTTTTTTATTTATATAAATTTATGAAGAGTTTTATATATTTATAAAAAAGATTTGACTTAATAATTAAATTATTTATAGAATTAGTTATTGATTTGTTCATAAAGAATATTTGTATGATTTAATAGTATAAATAAATAGTTATTCAAGGGGTTTTATGAATTTTAAAAAATTACCAGAAGATATTACTAAATTAGTTGATCTTGATATATCAGAAGATTTTATAAATTATATCTTTTTAAAAAATATAAACTATCCAACAGTATCCTATGAAGAGTATAGGGAAATATTAGATAAAATATATTTATCAAAAATAGAGCTAGATGAAATGGCTCTTCTTTATATAATTAAATTTGGAATTGAAAATAAATATATATATCATTTAGGTATTTTTTTACAGAAAAAATTTGATAATAATGAGAGATACAATATTTTACTTAAAACAATTGAACACTCTAAAGATTTAGATTTTGATAAAATCATACAGATTATACAGATAATTCCTTTAAATTTTTTTGAGGATAATTTTGATAAATTTATAGATTATTATTTAAATCTATTCCCTAATCAATTTTTTGATTACTACAAAAATTTAAGTTTTGTTTTTGAAACAACAGTTATATCAAAAATACTTTATAAAAAAGGATTTTATGAGATTGTTAAAGAGAAGTTAAAATCAATAACAGATTATAGAGATTATGTTGTTGATATTTTAAATATTATTGATGATGATGAATTTATTAAAGATATTTTTATTTTAAAAATAGAGTTATTAATAACTGAAAAAGGTGATACATCATCTATCAATGATTTAAGAAGATGTTTTTTTAATTTATTAACAAAATCAACTTATGAGGATGATTTTTATTTAATTATTAATAATTTTATAAAAAACTT
>JAFGXH010000173.1 GCA_016936735.1 bacterium | reverse complement strand
CTCATCAATAGAGACAGCTCTTTTTCATGGAAAAGGGGTTCTTATTGTAGATTTAATTGATAGAAAAGAGGAGATATTTTTCTCTGAACATCGCTCATGTTATCATTGTAAAATCTCTTTTCCTGAGTTAACACCTCAACATTTCTCTTTTAACTCCCCAATTGGATTTTGTGAAAATTGTAATGGATTAGGATTTCATTTAGAGCCAGATGTATCAAAAGTTGTTGAAGACCCAGAGATACCAATTTTAGAGGGGGGAATTCGTGCAACAATTGGTGATGAGGGCTCCTATTCTCACACATATTTTGCAAAAGCATTAAAAGAGTTAAAAATTAATGGAAAAAAAACATTTAATGAGTTAACTGATGTTGAGCAAAAGGTAGTTCTGTTTGGTTCTAGAGGTTTTGAGGGGGTTTTAAATACTCTTAAACGTCGATATAATCAGACTGAATCAGAGGAGGCAAAAGTATATTATGAAAAGTTTTTTATTCAAAAAAAATGCTCTGTCTGTGATGGAACAAAACTAAATATAAACTCAAGAAATGTGTTTATAACAGGGAATATAGAGAGAACTCTCCCCCTAACCCCCTCTCTTTATCAAAGCGAGGGGGAATTAAAAGATAAAAGAAACATTAAATCTTTAATGAACAGCGGGTTTCAACCCGCTGAAGATATAAAAAATGAAAAAAACTCTTTAGTAGAGAAAAATATTGTTGAAATCTCTGAAATGAGTATTGAGGATTGCTATAGCTTTTTCAAAAATCTTGAGTTAAAAGGAAATGATAAAGTTATTGCATTTGAATTAATAAAAGAGATTTCAAATAGATTAAGTTTTTTAGTTAATGTTGGATTAGATTATCTATCATTATCTCGAAATGCCTCAACATTGAGTGGTGGAGAGTCACAGCGTATTAGATTAGCCTCTCAAATAGGTTCAGAGCTTACAAATGTGATATATATTTTAGATGAGCCTAGTATTGGTCTTCATCAAAGAGATAACAATAGACTTATATCCACCCTTAAAAAATTAAGAGATAAAGATAATAGTGTTATTGTAATTGAGCATGATAGAGATACAATGCTTGAGGCTGATCATATTATTGATATTGGTCCTGGAGCAGGTGTTCATGGTGGTTCTGTTATATTTGAGGGTTCAGTTAATGAGATATTAAAAACAGAAACAGATACAGGTGAGTATCTATCTGGTAAAAAAAATATCTCAATAGGTGAAAAAAGAAGAGAATCATTAAAATCCTTCACAATAAAAGGGGTAAATGCAAATAATATAAGCAATATAGATGTAACTCTACCACTAGGAGTACTTGTATTAATAACAGGTGTAAGTGGAGCTGGAAAAAGTACTCTAATTCATCAAGTTTTATCCCCTCTGATATCTTATGAGCTTGGAAATAGTAAAAATAGACCACAAACATATAACTCAATAGATAATCTAAAAGAGAGTGGAATTAAAAAAGTGATAGAGATAAATCAATCACCTATAGGAAGAACTCCACGCTCTAATCCAGCAACATATACAAAACTTTTTGATTACATTCGAGCATTTTATGCAGAGCTTCCAGAGTCTAAAAAAAGGGGATATAAAGCGGGTAGATTCTCTTTTAATGTAAAAGGGGGAAGATGTGAGGCTTGTGAAGGTGATGGATATAAAAAAGTTGAGATGCACTTTCTTCCAGATGTTTATGTTCCTTGTGAAGTTTGTAAAGGAAAACGTTTTAATGATGCAACACTTGAGGTCTATTATAAAAACAGAAATATTTCAGATATTTTAGATACAACTGTATCAGAGGCAGTAGAGCTTTTTAGTTTTCATACAGGTATAACAAGAGTTTTACAAACTTTAGATGATGTTGGTTTAGGATATATAAAACTTGGGCAATCATCAACAACTCTTAGTGGTGGAGAGGCACAGAGAATTAAATTGGCAAAGGAGTTATCAAAACGTGGTGATAATGAGACAATTTATATTCTTGATGAACCATCAACAGGACTACATTTTTCAGACATTGATAAGCTTATGAAAGTGATTGCTCGACTTGTAGATAGAGGCTCCTCTGTTTTTATGATTGAGCATAATTTAGATATTATTAAAAATGCAGACTATATTATTGATATGGGACCTGAAGGTGGAAGAAAAGGTGGAAAAGTTATATTTTCTGGAACTCCTGAAGAGATAGTAAAAGAGAAAAATAGTTATACTGGTCAGTTTTTAAAAGATTATCTGTAAAATTTAACTATCTCTTTCTAAAATATTAGGTATGAATTCAAGATTTTAAGAATTTTAAGAAAAATCTATATGAACAAAAATTTTTGTTCCCAACAATAAAAGAAAACTCAGATAAAAATCTAAATAGATATACTATTTGAATATATATTTTCCTTTTTTATTAATTGTAATTTTAGGAAGGCTTTTATTAGTTTCGAAATAGTCGAACCCCTCTTTTATGTTTTTCCAAAAATCACTATGTTGAGGATAGTTTTTAAGCTCTTTTTGACATTTCTCTGAGTTAAAATCACAAGGAAAAATATAGACAGGGATTTTTTTCTGTTTTTTTAATGAGTCTGATGCAATTGTATAAAGCTCTTTTATTCTTGAGTCAGTTATTGGAAGGCATCCAATTGTAACACAATCTCCATGAATATATATTGCACCACCTGCATCTCTACCTGTTTTAAATATTTTATCAGACTCATTAGGATATGATACACCTAATGAGAGATAGAAGTTGCTTACTGGATTAAAATGATGAATATGGTAAAATCCCTCAGGAACTTGAAGATCTCCTTGTCTTCTTTTAGGTCCTAAATCTCCTGATGATGCACATATTGGATATGTTTTTAGTAGTTGAAATTTACCATCTTTTTTAACAAAAAGCTCAAGCTTTTTCTCTAATTTAAGTGCTCTTAAAAATATCTCAGATGGATATGTAACCTCATTTTTTTTGAAAAGCTCTTTAATACTCTCTTTAGTCTCCTCTCTTGCAATCTCTGGTCTATTTTTTGCGAAAAGAGTGGTTGATAAAAACAGTAAAATAGTAAAAAAAACTCTCATATCTCCCCCATTTTTTTTTGATTTTACAACTATTTTGTGAGATAATCAATATAAAAGAGGTTTTTCTTTTATTTTAAGAGGATTTGTGAAGGCTAAATTTGTTAATCAATTGTTAATATCTTTATTAATCATTTTTTTGTGGGGGTGTTTTGGAAACCAAGGAGAGAGACAACAGTTAAAACCTGAACCCACTTTAAAAAAAGTTGTAAAAACATCTATGGATGAGGCTGCCTTTTATCTAATTGATGCTATTAGAGAGTATGAGACTGCTTTATCAAATATAGATGATTTAATATCTAAAGGGTTTAAACTTTTTTTAGAAACAGAGAGACTCTATAGTGTTGAGATTGTTGCTGTTGGGGATATAATTCCTCATGGAATGGTTAAAAATAGTGGTAAAAAGAGTGATGGAACTATAGATTTTGACCCACTATTTAAAGAGATTCTTGATGATATAAAATATGCAGATATCTCATTTGGAAATCTTGAAACACCATATAATCCAGATAAAGAGCTTTGGAAATCTATTCCATTCTCATTTAATATACCACTAGAGATGATTGAAACTATTCAAAAAACAGGCTTCGATATATTAACACTAGCAAATAATCATATGTATGATCAGGGTGTTGATGGAATAAAGCATACAGTAAAAACTCTTGACAAACTAAAAATAGAGCATATTGGAGCAGGAATAACACACTCTGATGCTAAAAAAGGGGTTATCTTTAATAAAAAAGGGATAAAAATTGGGTTTCTTGGTTATACAACTGTAATTAATAATGATTTAAATAACTACTCAGATACAAAAACCCCCTATCTTAATCGCTATGATAGTAAATCTGCAAAAGAGGATGTGTTAAAACTAAAAAAGAGTTCTGATATTCTTATTGTTTCAATTCATTGGGGTTCAGAGTATCATAACTATCCCTCTCAATCTCAAAAAGATATTGCTCAAGAGCTTTTTAGTTGGGGTGTTGATATTATTCTTGGACATCATCCACATGTTTTACAGCCAATTGTTCCTCAATATAGTAAAAGCTTAACTATAAATCCTAAAATTGTTGCCTATAGTCTTGGAAATTTTCTTTCAAATCAGTTTTTTGATGTAAAATCAAAACAGTCTCGTCATAAAGAGAGTAATAGAGAGGGAATAGTACTAAAAATCTCTTTAGTAAAAGAGAATGGTGTTGTAAAAATATATTCATATAATTATGTCTCAACATTGGGTTGTAAAACAGATGAAAAAAACTATAAAATCTATATATGCAGAGATGATAAAAAGAGTAATCAGACTCAATTTAAAAAAATTATTGATTTTATAGGACCAGAATCTGTATATCCAGAGTCAGTGGTTAAATATGTTTTACCTATTTTTGAAAAATATAAAAAGTTTAAAGCAAAAAGAGCAGAGAAACAGCCTAAAAAACAGAAAAAAACTAAAAAATCTAATAAAAAATAGTTTTAGAATATCTTAATTGAGTTTTTATAAAAGAGAAAACAGAATCAATATTTATTTTTCTTCTTTTAATAATAACAAAAATGATTTGAGTAATGTAGTGTTGGCGAGTTTTTATATAGTGTCGGCGAGTTTTTATGTAGTGTCGGCGAGTTTTTATGTAGTGTTGGCAAGTTTTTATGTAGTGTCGGCAAGTTTTTATATAGTGTCGGCAGGTTTTTATATAGTGTCGGCAGGTTTTTATATAGTGTCGGCAAGTTTTTATGTAGTGTCGGCAAGTTTTTATGTAGTGTCGGCGAGTTTTTATATAGTGT
>JAFGXH010000172.1 GCA_016936735.1 bacterium | reverse complement strand
AATAGTAGATTTTTTAATTAATAAAATAGATTATAGTGAATTTTATATAAAACTAAACCCATTCAATTGAACTTAACTCTTTTTTTATAGTTGAGATAAGTGAAAATCTCTCTGCAATCTGTTTATTAACATAAAGTTTTTTATCTTTAGGTGAGGCCGATTTTTGAGCTGGTTGTTCTCCATTAAGAATTTGAATTGTCATTTGAGCAGATAATTTAGCAACCTCATCCCAAGGAGTCATATAACTGAATAGAGCTCCCTCTGAAACTTTACTACTTATTGCAGAAAGAGTTGGAAATCTCTCTGTGATATCAGATATTATAGCTTTAGGAGTTGTTGCAGTTGTTGTATTTGCATCCAAAACAAGAAACTCTATATCATTTTCAATAAAATACTCTTTGGCCAATTTAAAATCATCCTCTTTTTGAATATTGAAAGAGAATATTTGAACACCATTTTTATCTCCCCAAGATTTAAGAGAATCATGCTGAATTTCGGAGTGTCTTTCTCCAAGTTTAAATACAATACCAACTCTTTTAATATCTTTTTTAATTAATAAAACTGTTTTTTCTAATTGCTCCTCAATAGCTATTGAGTAGTATGAGGAGTATATATTCTCATTTGTTCCCTTGCTGTTTTGATTAAACTCCAAAACATCAGTATTATAAATACCTGTACAAATTAATGGTGTTTTTTTGTTTAAATAGTAGTGATTTGCTCTTATAGAGGCAGGAGTTCCAATTGCAATAACAGCATCAACAGAATCTTTTTCAAATCCTTTTAAAGCCTCCAGAGTTGCCTCTTCACTTCCCTGACAGTTTTTATAAATTAGCTCTAAATTACTATATTGGTTTCTAATTTGATAACCATGATTTTTAAAAACAGTCTCAAATGTCTCTATTGCTTGATCATAATATCCTATATTTACCCAATATATAACTCCAACTTTTTTCTTAACATCAGTATAATGTTTTGGACTCTCCTCCCCTTTTAAAACTCTTAATCCACCTAATGCAAGAGCTTTTAACTCATTTTCGCCAGGATAAACATAAACAGGAGCCATAAAAGAGACACGCTCTTTAATCCAATCAACAAGCATTGCTGCATGAGCTAATCCACCTGTTAATACAATTCCATCAATTTTACCCTTAAGATTTGTTGCTCTTGCTCCTATCTCCTGAGAGATTTGATACCCCATTGCTTCAAAAATAAGTCTATGTTTTTCAGAACCCTCATTAGCAAGTGTTTCAACTTCAAAAGAGTTATTATTTCCAAAATAGGATACGAATCCACCTTTACCAACAACCATTTTTTTAAGTTGTTCTTTGGAATACTCTCCAGAGTATGCCATATCAATAACTTTAAATAGAGGTAATGACCCAGAACGTTCAGGTGAAAATGGTCCCTCATCTAATCCATTATTGACATTTATTGCTTTGCCCTTATTTAAAGCAGCAACAGTTATTCCCCCACCAAGATGAGCCACAATAAGATTTAAATTTTCAAATTTTTCATTAATTTTTTGAGCATGAACTCTTCCTGTTGCAAAAATATTTAATGCATGAAAAAGACTATTTCTCTCAATCTTTCCATTCCCAGAGACTCTTGCAAGTGGTTCTAGCTCATCAACTGCTGGAGGATCAACAATATATGCAGGAATATCATACTCCCAGCCAATTCCATAACCTATAACACAACCAAGATTTGAGGCATGCTGTCCCTGAACTCCTTTTCTTGCATCCTCTATCATCTCTTCATCTATAATATATACACCACTTGATATTGGCCTAATTAATCCACCTCTTGCGACAATTGCATCAATTTTTGAAACATCAATATTATGTTCAAAAAGAGCCTCTAAAATCTCTTTTTTTCTAAAACTATACTGTTCCCAAATTTTACTATAAGACTCCAACAGTTTTGTGCTATGTCTTACAGTTAACTCAAATAAAGCTGATTCATTTTTATAAACACCAATTTTTGTTGATGTTGAGCCTGGATTTATTGTCAAAATAGTATACTCTTTCATATCACCCCTTTTGTTGAATAAAAACTCTAAAAAATAGAGATCACTAATTTCATCTAAAAATATATCTATTTTGATTTTACCTCAACATTTTTACTGAAGATATAGCATCAATATACTCTTTTGCCTCTAAAAGAGCATGATATTTTACAGATTTTTTACTATCTTTACTTTTTTGAATCAGTTTTATTGTTTTATAAAAAATCTGTTTTATCTCCTCATCAGTTTTCTCTTCACTCATTCCTTTTAGTTCATTTGAAACCTGAATAATATCTCCAGCATTTATAACAAAACCTGGAATATATAAAACTCCATTATCAATAATATAATTCTCAGCCTCATCATTTTCAAAAACATTGTTTGCTGAACCAGCAATTATTGAGGCTTTTAGCTCTTTTGCATTATCAAGAGTCATAAGAGAGCTAAAGGCACAAGGAGAGAATATATCAGCCTCAACACTATAAATCTCTTTAGGTTTTACAGCTTTAATAGAGGAGTTAATATCCTGAATCTGTTTTATTTTATCATAATCTAAATCTGTTACTGTTAAAATAGCACCCTCATCAACAAGAAGTCTAATCAGAGCCTCACCAACATAACCAAGTCCCTGAAGAGATATTTTTTTTCCTTTTAAAGAGGCCTCTCCAAAACGCTCTTTAGCAGCAGCTTTCATACCCTGAAGAACTGTTTGAGCAGTATGTTTTGCTCTATTTCCAGAACCACCATATTTTTCAGAAAGTCCTAAAACATAAGGAGTCTCTTTTTTTACATAAAGCATATCCTGTTCTGTAACACCAGACTCAGCAGTTATATATAAATCACCTTTAAACTGTTGAATATATATACCAACTGTTCTAAAATAGAATTCAGATTTATCAGTATCTGGATCTCCAATAAGAATAATACTTCCACCACCAACATCTGTATGAGTTAGTGCTGCTCTACAGGTATTAAATGATGCAATTTGAAGAGCATCATTTATTGCATTATCAATAGATTTATATGGGTATATTTTACAACTACAAACAGATGGTCCTAAGGTATTATTATTTATAGCAATAACACCTTTTAAGCCCACTTGAGGCTCATTAATAATAACCATTTTTTTACATGAGGTTCTCCCCATTGTATTAAAAAAATCCATAATAACTCCATTAGAAATTAGACTAAAAAACCAAACATATCTTTATAAATGATAAAATTTTCGTAACTATTCAGCGGAATTTAAATTTTAGATAAAAAACTATTTTTTTCTTTTCCCCTCACCCCCTAGCCCCCTCTCCACTACATGGCGATGGGGAATTTTTCTTCTTTTTCTTCTTTTTAGTAAATAAAATTAGAATTTTACTTACTTTTCAATTCCCTCTCCAAGTATTGGGGAGGGATTTAGGGTGGGGGTTCTTTTAAAATTTAAAAAAATAACTAAAATAAGTCTCCACTAAATAGTTACACTTTATAAATGATAAAATTTTCTATTTTACTGAATAAAAAAGAGCTCATAAAATCTCTTAAAAAGGGTTTAAAGTAGTTAAGAACTCTATTTAAAACAACATCAGAGTAAGAATAGATTTTTATTTAAAAATAGTCAATAACTTTTTAGGATTTTAAAGTAAATTTTCAATATTTGAAAAATATTTTCACATCTTAAAAAATAAAATATATTCTATTTTTTAAGATACAAAGGGAAAATAAAAAGATTTTTATCTAAAATTCAAATTCTATAGAATATTTAAAACAATCATTAATATATCAGAGATTTTCAAATAAAAAACCATCCTCTTCATCATAATCTACTTTAATTTTAGAGCCAACTGTTATCTCTTCATCTAAAATAGCCTCTGCTAAATCATTTTTTAAATGCTGCTCTATCACTCTTTTAAGTGGACGAGCTCCAAAAAGTGGATCAAACCCCTCCTCTGCCAAATGATCTATTGCATTTTGAGAGAACTCTATTGAGATATGGCTATTTTTAAGAGTCTCTGCAAGTTTTTTCAGTTGAATTTGTAAAATTCCATAAATATCCTCTTTCTCAAGAGCTCTAAATATTATATTCTCATCTATTCTATTCAGAAATTCAGGTCTAAATGTCTGAAATAGAAGCTTTCCTATCTCCTCCTCCTGTTTATCTCTATCAGACTCTTTTAATATATAATCACTACCTAAATTTGATGTCATAATGATTATGGTATTTTTAAAGTCAATCCGATTACCTAATCCATCAGTTAGTTGTCCCTCATCAAAAATCTGAAGCATAACATTAAATATATCTGGATGTGCCTTCTCTATCTCATCAAAAAGAATAATAGAGTATGGTCTCTGTTTAACTGCCTCTGTTAAATAACCTCCCGCCTCATATCCAACATATCCTGGAGGTGCCCCTATCAATCTTGCAACAGAGTGCTTCTCCATATATTCACTCATATCAATTCGGATAATATTCTTCTCATCATCAAAAAGGAATTTTGCAAGAGTTTTTGCAAGCTCTGTCTTTCCTACCCCTGTTGGACCAAGAAAAAGAAATGATGCTATAGGTTTGTTTGGGTCATTTAACCCTGCTCTACTCCTTTTTATTGCGGATGAAACAGAGAATATTGCATCATCTTGACCAACAACAGACTCTTTTAAAATATCCTCCATATTTTTAAGACGAGATCTCTCCCCCTCCATCATTTTAGAAACAGGAATTCCTGTCCAATTAGATACAATGGCTGCTATCTCTGTTGATGTAACCTCCTCTTTTATAAAAACAAAGTTACCATTTTTAATACTTTCAGATAGTGCTTTATATTTTTTCTCCTCCTCTGGAAGAAGACCATACTGAATCTCTGCCGCTTTATTATAATCACCAGCTCTTTGTGATTGAGTTAGTTGATTTTTAAGACTCTCTATTCTCTCTTTTATTATCTGAATCTGCTTTAATTGCTCTTTTTCACTCATCCAAAGAGATTTCATTGAGGCTAGCTCTTGCTCTGCATCCCCTATTCTCTTTTCTATATCAGATAAAATAGAGGATGACTTCATTGACTCCTCTTTTAATAAAGCCTCACGCTCTATTTTAAGATTTATAATATTTCTATGACTCTCATCAATCTTTCTTGGAAGAGACTCAGACTCTATTTTCATTGTACTTGTTGCTTCATCAATAAGATCTATCGCTTTATCGGGAAGTTTTCTATCCTGAATATACCTTGAGGATAGTTGAACAGCTGCAATAATAGCTGAGTCTGATATTTTTATTCCATGATGAAGCTCATATTTATCTTTTATGCCACGAAGAATTGTAATTGCATCTGTTTGAGATGGCTCTTTAAGATATACTGTTTGAAATCTACGCTCTAAAGCCTTATCTTTCTCAATATTTTTATACTCTTTTAAAGTTGTTGCCCCAATACAACGTAGTTTTCCTCTTGCCAAAGATGGTTTTAAAAGATTTGCTGCATCCATTGCACCATCTGTTTTCCCTGCTCCAACAAGAGTATGAATCTCATCAATAAAAAGTATAATCTCACCCTCAGATGCCTCAACCTCCTGAATAACATTTTTTAGTCTCTCCTCAAACTCTCCACGATATTTTGCCCCTGCAATTAGAAGTCCCATATCAAGAGATAGTAATCTTTTATTTTGAAGAGATTGAGGAACATCTTTCTGAATAACTCTTATAGCTAATCCCTCAACGGCAGCAGTTTTTCCAACTCCTGGCTCTCCTATAAGCATTGGATTATTTTTTGTTCTTCTTGAAAGAATCTGCATTAATCTTCTAATCTCTTCATCTCTACCAATAACAGGATCTAACTTATTATCTTTTGCAAGTTGAGTAAGATCTATTGTATATTTTGATAAGATTGTTTCACTTTTTCTTTTTGGATCTGTTAATTTTTTTAGTGTCTCGCTATATACAACTTTGAGTTCATCAAAAACTGGCTTTGTATTCCTATTATTCAAAAGTGCCAAAATTATATGAGTTGGAGTTACTGATGTTGCCTTAAGTTTTTCAGCCTCTTTCTCTGTTTGAGAGATTAACTCTATAAGCTCTTTTGATTGATATATACTATCATCTGATACTTCTGAAAGAGTTGGAATTTTCTCCATCTCTCTAAGTGTTACTTGAGCTATATTATGAGGAAAAATAGTTTTTACATTCTCTATATTCTCCTCAACAATATGATATAGAATATGGAGTGGAAATAGTTCAGAGTGTTTTTTATTAATTGCAACCTCTGCACCACCATGAACAATGTTTTGAACCTCTTTACTAAAATGCTCTAATTTCATTTTAACTCCTAATAAAGGAATAGTAATCTAATATAAGCATATAATGAGTCTATTTTTCAAAAAGTCAATTAATATAGCTTTTTTTCTTTATAATAAATATAACTTTGTCATATTCATGTATATATTTTGTTTGTTTTAATATAAAAATGCCATATATTAAAATTTTTAAAAATAGATCTACTATAGTTTATATTATAATTAAGATTATTAAATACTTTTATTGAAGAATTGCCATAAGATAATCATAAAGAAGATCATAATCTGCATCAGATAAATCTATCCAGCCACTATTTTTATGTCTTCTTAACTCTGAAGCCATCGTAGATTGTGTAAATCTTGATAAATTAAGAGTTCTATGACAGGAGTTATTAATACAACTCTCATTATAGATATCCTCTCCTGTTTTTAATGTTTCACAAGTGTGATTTGATGTGTTGCAGGTTTCAACATTAGCAGAACAATCGGTATCACTATTGCATCTTCCATCTAATAGTTCACAAACTGTTGTTTCTGTGTTGCAACTTTCCCAAGTATCACAAACTGGAATGCATGTTGTTACAACCACTTCACAAACATGAGTTGTACCATTACAACTCTCTCCCTCGTTTGTGCAATCTGCATTAACACTACATTTTCCATCATCTGCAACACATTTATTATTCTCTGTATCACAAATCTCCCAATTTTCACAACCATCTGGACAGTTTTCTACTGGTTCTGAATCAGATGAGCCCCCACATCCAATCATCAGAGCTACCATAAAGAGTGTTAAAAACAACAAGATTTTCATAAATACCCCAAATGAAAATTATTATAATGTGAAAAATATTTTTGTCAAATCAAGTTTGTTAATCATTAAATCAAAAAAGAAAGAATTTATCATTAAGATTACAAAAGTTTTTTCTGTTTTATGTTTTTTTTTCGTGTGAACTTTACCCACCCCTCAGAACCCCTCCCCAGAGGTGGTTTCTAAATACTTTGTTTTAACTTTTAATTTTAAGAAATAAAAACAAAAAGTTTTTCCGTGACCTTATATACTTTTTCACTGCCCTGATATACTTTTTCACTGCCCCGATATACTTTTTCACTGCCCTGATATACTTTTTCACTGCCCTGATATACTTTTTCACTGCCCTGATATACTTTTTCACTGCCCTGATATACTTTTTCCGTGACCTGATATACTTTTTCAGAGTCTGAATGTAGTTTTGCAGAGCCGGAATGTAGTTGTGCAGAGCTGGAATGTAGTTTTTCAGAACCGGAATGAAGTTTTGCAGAGCCGAAATGAAGTTTTTCAGAACCGGAATGAATTTTTGCAGAGCCGGAATGAAGTTTTGCAGAGCCGGAATGAAGTTTTTCAGAGCCGGAATGAAGTTTTGCAGAACCGGAATATAGTTGTGCAGAACCGGAATGAAGTTTTGCATAACCGGAATGAAGTTTTTCAGAACCGGAATGAAGTTTTGCAGAGCCGGAATGAATTAATTATGGTGAGAAATGATCTTATTTTCAAAAGCTATTTTAGCAATAACATTAAAATAATTGAAATTAAAATAGAAAAGGATATATAAATATATCAATATAGGAGATTGTGAAATGATAAGAATATATAATTTTTATTGTAATATTATAAAGGAGAGATTATGAGTATGTTAAAGAGAATCCCATCTAAAATTATAAACAAATTAAAAACAATTAAAACTCCATCAATAGTTGTTGGAAGTGTTAAAAATCTTACAAAAAAAGATATTTTAGAAACAAAACTTCATTATATGAATTTTTGTATTAAAGGAGATAAATTAACAATAGATCAAAATATTTTAATTCCTGCTGAAGAGTTTGGAACTGTTTCTAATGAAAATGTAAATGGAAAAGAGATTATTCATAAAGATAAACCTAAAATAAGAAAAAATATTTGTTATGGAAGTAGACCTAAATTTGGTGACTCATCAAAAGGTTTTTTTACATTATGGCAAACAAAAGAGATTTATCAAAAATCATTTATTCAACCAAAAGGCTTATCCATCAAAATAGAAATACAGGATTATGATAAAACTCAAGAATCTTGGAGAGTTCTTTTTATTATTGATACTCCTTTTGCAATAAATAGTATTACTTTTGAAGATGATTTGCTTTTTGCATTAAGTTTATTAAATGAAACCCTTAATGAATTTGATATATTCCCATCAAACATAACATCTGAAGAGATTGCATTAACAAGATTAGTAAATTGGGAGATATTTCCTTCAGAAAAAAGAGATATTAAATTTCTGATTAATCAGAAATTATTAACTTTAAACTCTAATAAAAATAAAAAGATACTTGAAAGAGTTGATTATATTAAAGAATTAAAACCTAAACAGTTTATATTTGGAGAAGGATTAAATGATTATTATTATGGAGCATTATTTCATGATAATTTAATCGTTTTTGAAAATATTAAATATGGCAATGCAACATATATTCTTTATGAAGATTGGGAGAAACTAAGCAAACTTAGTAAAACTGAAATTCTAAATTCAGATAATAATTTTGATAGAGTAATTCATAGTAATAATTGGAAACAAATGTTAAAAGATATATTAAGAAAAAGATTACAAGAGTTAAGAAAAACAAGATATTAATGAAACTATTTTTAATCTTTTTGCATAATCTGTGTTCTCTTTTTTTATTGGGAACAAAAATTTTTGTTCCTTATAGATTTTTCGAGTAATAATAAGAAAGGCTTAATTTTATTTTTCAAGTTTCTGAATAACATTAAAAATATTTGTTGCATATTCACCTGAACTTGGTAATCTTCTTTTTAATTTTGCAGCTAAATCAGATTTCCGTTTTATGTTTTTGATATTTATTTCAATATGTTTTAAAAGATGAATAAATTCATCCAATATCCAAGGAAATACAAAATCAATTAAAAAATCCTCAATATCAGAAAATTCAGAAGATTTTATAAAATCAATACAATCAAAAGGAAATTCTCTTACTACTTCATGAAAATAAAATTCATTTTGTTTATTATAATTTTCAGATATTTCTTTAAATATTTCAAATTTTAAATTTTTATCTAATTGTGATGAGTATTCTTTCAATAAATAATGATTATTTTTTAATATTTTTTTAAATATGAAATTAAACATATTTGGAGGAAGTATATCCTTGTATTTTTTTAAATTATGTTTATATATCTCTATTTTATCCCAATCATCCTGTTTTGTTAATTCAAAAATCCTTTTTAAATGGAATTTACTAATTGAATCTAAATATATTTTTTTTTGAATTAAAGCATCCTTTAAATATTTATAAATATTATCTCTTTGGTATTCATCTAAATAATCATATTTTTTTTCGAAGTATCTCCAAAAATCATCAATTTCTGTTATTTTTGAAAAATCATTATTTATAATTGCAAGTTCAAATGAAATTAAACCTTCTTTACAAGTTGCATTGATAAAAGATTTTTTTACGATATATTCTATAATTTGATTGGTTATTTTATCTATTTTTAATAAATAAATATAGTTTGCATTTAAACCCTCAAGTTTTATATCATTATTTTCAAAATTTAAAGGAAACTGATATTTTAAATTTTCATTAACTTTTAAATCTTGAAAAATATAATTTATTGCCCAACAAATTATTATAAAATCAAAAACATATCTTCTATAATTAGCAATTGTTAATTGTCCATAATAAATATCTTTATTATATTGTATTAAACAATCAATTTGATGATAAATAATTTTTTTATAATCTTCAAAAGAATTATCAATTTCATTATTTTTTAGTATTCTCTTTCCCATTGTATAAAAAAATCGTTCAAGAACTGCAATATGGTATATTTTTTGATTATCATACATACTTAAAAAATTTGAAACAATACTTTTAAATTTATCTTCATTAATATTTATTAAATAATTCTCAATAATTTCAGCTGATGAATCAAAAAATAAAATTTTTCCAATAAATATAAATGATTTCTGTTCAAATAAATCACTTAAATAATATTGAATTATTTCTTTAACAAGAAAATTATCATAATTTAATTTTACAAAATTTTCATTCTCATAATCTCTTTTTACAAACTCAAAAGAGATTAAAATATCAACTATTTTTTTATTACCCTGAATTTGTATTTTTTTATTTTCTGTTATACTTTCCCAAACAATTTTTCTTAAATAACTTATATGTACATCATTTTTTCCGTTTTCACAAATATAAATATTATCAATATTCTTTATTTCAAGTGCATTAAATAAAAATAAAATCAATTCAATATCATTAAAAGTTACATTAATTCCAATATTCTTAATATAATAATTTATTTTTTCCAAATTTATTTT
>JAFGXH010000022.1 GCA_016936735.1 bacterium | reverse complement strand
TACTTTTTAATAGTAGCACAGATTTGCCATAACAAAAAAGTTTACTTTTTAATAGTAGCACAGAGTTGCCATAACCTGTCAAAGCTCTGATGAGAAATATCCAAAAAATATATATAGATATTTTTTTTATTTTAAGTGACTTAAAACCACACTGTTCATTAATTTTTTATAGGTATGAATTTAAGAGCATTTGATTATAAGAAAAATCTACCCCCCAAAAAAAAGAGAATTCAGAAGAATATATTATAGATTAACTTTTACAAAATACCCTTAAATAAAGAAAAAATATAGAGTATTTATCAATATTATCACTATAAAAGCCATAAAAAATCCCTAGAATATCATTAAATAGATAAATATTTTGTTGAATTTATTAATAAATTTGATTAATATCGATTTTATTTATTGGAGTGTTTATGCTTAAAACCAAATCTATTTTACCTATTTTTATTATTATTATTTTATCTATTTTTTTACCATCTTGTAAAAAAAAGAGCAAAGAGAGTAATGGATTAGCCTTTATAAAAAGTGAGATATCTTTTACAAAAGAGGAGATGACTCATATATTTTTAGAGATTGCCCCTTTAATTGATGACCAGTATGTTGAGATGTTTAAAAGTTTGGAGTTAGAGAATTTAAAAAACATCTCTTTTGTTATTTCAGATGAAAAAAAATTTATTGTTAAAGTGGATGGAATCAATATTTTTAAAGCTCTTGAATATATTGATAATAAAGAGATAAAAGATAAACTAACTATAAAAAAAACAGAGAGATTTAGATATATTGAGAATGAAAATATATCTCTTATTGAAAAAGATAAACAATACTATCTATCAAATATGGATAAAAATAGTGTTTTTGATGGAGTTAATTTTAAAGAGCAGGATGAGTTAAAAAAAGAGATTGAATCATTAAAACATAATGGTGGTTATATCTCTATTTATGATGAAATGTTATTTAGAAAAGGAGAAAATCTACCATTTCCTATAAGAAGCATTAATAAAATCTCTTTTTATAACAGAAAAGAGGGAGATAAACTTTTTTTAACAATAAAAATATCTCCTTTAAAAGAGAAGTATGTTGATTATGTAGTTGAATATTTAACAAACCTTCATAAAAATCAATATCCAATTCTTCTTGAATCTATAAAATTAGATAAAGATAAAATTCTAAGTGATAACTCTTTAGGTCAAAAAAAAGAGATAAGAGAGATGATGTATAATATGATTTTCGGACTATTTAAAGATATTGGGGATAATTTAAAAATAGAGTCAAAAAAAACTTATGTTGAGATATCATTACCAATTGATGGGATAATAAATGAGATAGTTTTAATTCCAATTATTGCTGCAATAGCAGTTCCTGCATATCAAAGCTATGCTAAAGCCTCTCAGAATAATAAATAACTATTTGAAAAGAGCATCAAGTTTTGCTTTTGCATCTTGGTCAGATGTTAGAGGTTTTTCATCATATTTTTTCATTTGAAAAGAGGCACAAAAGTTTGGAGCCTCTCTATCACGAATAAATGCTGTTGATGTTTCAAGACACTCATTATGAGCATTTGGATCCCAAAAACGGCAGTTTTTACAAATATGTAAAAATGAGTTACAGTTTGGACAGGTATCTTGACGTCCAACTCTTCCATCATAAACCTCAACCTCTTGTTTACAAAAATTGCAAATATACATATTATTTCCCCTTAAAAGTTAGATGGAGAAACTAAGTTTCTCCATCTATATCTTTACAATCTTTTTAATTTTAAGTCAATATAGTAATTAATATCAGGCTTCAATCACTCTATTTATCTAATGAATCAACTTTTAATGTCTTTAATGCTTGTGTTAAAAACTCAAGTGATAGAGATGCCTCAATCTGTTTAATAGACATCTGTTTAAAAAATGGCTCTTTTCTGGCAGCTAAAGTTTTTCCAAATGTTTTCCAAAAAGTTCTATCTTTTCTAGCCTCAACCTTTTTTGCATCTGTAATCTCTAAAATAAAAAGATGAACTCTTGATGATATATGTTTTGATTCATAAAAATAGCCTTGGTAAAGTGTATTTGATTTTTTAACAACCAAACCACCCTCCTCCTCAATTTTTCTAACCATTGCTTGAAAAGGCATCTCATCCTCTTCAACAGTTGCTGAAAATGGATAGTAGTTTAACTCATCAATACTCATTGAGTGAGCAGGAGTAGACTCTGAACGCCAATATATCTCTCCCTCATAAATAAAGATAAACTCTACTTTATCTCTCACTTCAACAAAAAGATAACTCTCTCCATCCTCATTAAATTTTCTTTTCACCTGAAAAAATTTATAATCTTTCACCAACTCTTTTTTTCTCATATCTCCCCCAAATGGTCTCTTATCTGTTAATGTATCGATTTTTTATTGAAAGTCAATAAAAAAATGTGATAATTTAAATTATGATATTTTTGTTTCTATCTTTATCACTACTATTTTCAGATACATTTGTTTGTAGAGCACCAGAACTATATAAGTATAGGGAACATAAAAAATTTACTATATCAAAACAGAAATCAGATTTCCTAAAACAACTGAAAAAATATAGTGATAAAATACAGAAAATTAACTATTTTGATGCAATTTTTATAAAAGATTTTTATAAAAAAACTGGAGTTAAATCTGTTGAAATTGATGATTTTCTTAAATCATTCAAAAAAGATGGTAACTTTACTAAAAAATTTATAAAAAATAGAGATTTTATTCTAAAAAACAATCTATCAAAAGCTATTCAGAAAAATCCTTGGAACTATATGGGCTCTTTTATTGAGTTTTATAGAGCTATTTGTAATGTTGATAGTGATGATAAGGCAATTTATGAGCTTATTGCAAAGGGGGATAGCTGTGAAATACGAAATGATATTAAAAATAGCTGGAGCATTGATAATTTTTTTGAGATGGCAAAAAAGGGGGATGAACTGATTTATAATGCAGATTCTGGTTTCCCTTATTTAACGCCATTTGTTGCAAAAATGATTCTTGTTGAGTTTATGGATTACTACTTAAAAAATAGTAAAAAATCTACACTTCGAACTCAGTTTTGGGCAGGAATTACACATAAACTAAATGTTGGGGAGTTTAAATGTGGTCACTTTTGTGAACTCTCATCTGCTCCATTTATAAATAATTTAGACTACTATACAACTCATATGGGATATGTTTTAGTTCACTCTATAACATCTGGTCATTTTGCAGAGAGAGTATCAAATGAGTTTAATAATCTGCTTGAAAATATTGAATTAGAGACTCCTCAAACTATTGATGAAATAGCATTAAATTTAAATAGTAAACAATTAGATATTTTAAAAAACAGTGAAATAGATACTATTGGAATTGAGTGCTCCTATTATGTTCAAAGAGTCTTAGAGGAGATGAACTACTCAATAAAAGGGAGATTAAAAAGCTCTAATATGGAGAGTAAACTTTCAAAAGGGGTAAAAATTGCAAAAAAACGGGAGTTTTTTTCAGAAGAACTGCTTAATCAAGGAGATATAATTCAACAAAAAGGGCATACTTGGGTTTTTGCTGGTTATGGTGAACCAAATAATTCAAAAAACATTAATAGATATAGTAGTAAATACTCATCAGAACATAAAACAATCTATATTTTAACATTTGAAGCGGTTGGAAATAGAGCTAGAACAGTTGGTCTTTTTTATAGAATGATGCCTTATGAGAAAAAAAATTGGCTTCATACATCCTGTGATATAAATGAGGTTTGGGATAATGAGAATGGTTTTAAACCAGTTTCTCTTGATGAATTCCAATATAT
>JAFGXH010000021.1 GCA_016936735.1 bacterium | reverse complement strand
TTCATAGGATTTTGTGATTCGTGATTCGTGATTCGTGAATTGTGATTCGTGATCTGATTTATTTTCTCATGGTTCACCATTCACCAATCAAGTGTTTATAAAATATTTTTTAACTACAACCTTTTATATAGTAAGGATGACCAATCACCCCTATCTTTTTCATCAACAAGAAGAATCTCATTTGATAAAAAATGCTCTTTAAAAACAGATATCTCTTTTTTCTGAACTCCAGAAAGTAAAATCCATCCCCCTTTTTTACAAAGACGGAGTATATCTGATTTTAATTCAATTAAAACAGAAGATATTATATTTGCAACAACAAAATCATAACAATCATCAATCTCTGGTGCTGTCTCAAATCTTATATTTATTTTTGTTGTTTGATTTAATAGAAGATGTTCTCCTGCTATTTTAAGAGCTTTGTGGTCAATATCAATTGCATCTATCCTATTAATATTTTCAAAAAGTTTTTCAGCTGTTATTGCAAGAATTCCACTTCCAGTACCTATATCAATAAAATCTTTTACTTCAGATTTAAAATTTACTAAAATATCACTTTGAAGTGTCTCTATTGCTAATGCTGTTGTTTCATGATGACCTGTTCCAAATGCCATATCAGGATTTATTAAGACAATAATCTCATCATTTATAGGAGTATACTCCTCCCATTCAGGTTTTACAATAACTTGACTACCTATTTTAATTGGCTTAAAATGTTTTTTCCATTCATCCTGCCAACTTTTACCATCACTTACTTTATAGGTTATTTTGGCTGCATAGTAATCATCAACAAGTTCTGAAATATAGGCTTTTAAATCTTCTAAAAAACTATCAATATTATTAGAGATATCTAAAGAGGCTATTAATCTTATCTCATCTGCTTTTGGAGCCTCATAAATACCCCAATTCATAAAAGTCTCTTGATCTCTCTCTTCAACTCCAGAAACACCATTATCCCAAAGATACATTCCAGCCATTTGAGAATAAAAATCTGAATCAAGTGGCTCTTTTGCTTTTGGTAAATCTATATAAATTTCAAAAAAATCTTCCATAAAAACTCCATTTAGTTCAATATACTTTACATTAAAGATAACTATTTTTCAATAGTTATCTCATTTAAGAATTCATAGAATACTGTACTATTTATCTATTTCAACTATTTTTATAATAAAGCTACCCTCAAGGTTTTTAAATATTTTATATAGTAACAAAAATATTTTTTAAAACTCTATTTTAAAAAATAAAATTGACATGTTTCTAAATTTTGTTTTATTATATATCGAGTCAAACAGGAGGAGTTATGGCTACATCCAAAAAAGATAAGAAAAAGATTTTTCTATGGGAGGGAAATACTCCCAAAGGTATGAAATCTGGTGAAATAGAGGCATTTACAAGAGAGGATGTGGAAATTTTACTCAGAAGTCAAGGAGTAAGTCCAACTAAAATAAAGGCAAAACCACTAGAAATCAATCTATTTCCTGCAAAAGTACAAAATAAAGATTTAATGGTTTTTACTCGTCAGATGGCTACAATGTTAGACGCTGGATTACCTCTTATTCAAGGATTAGAGATGTTGAGTGCTCAGGTAGAGAATCTAACATTTAAAAAAATATTAAAAGAGGTAAAAGAGGATGTTGAGCAAGGGAAAAATTTTCCAGATGCACTAAAAAAACATCCAAAAGTTTTTGATAATCTTTATGTAAATATGGTAGCTGCTGGAGAGATTGCTGGTATTATGTCAAACGTTATGACAAGATTAGCGGAGTATATTGAAAAAGCTGAGGCTCTAAAACATAAAATAAAGGGAGCAATGAAATACCCAATGATTGTTACAATTATTGCTGGTCTATTAATGTCTGGTATGCTTATATATATTATTCCAACATTTAAAACAATTTTTGCAAGTATGAATAGTGCTCTTCCTGCACCTACACAATTTTTAGTTGATTTATCAGATGCCTTTATTGAGAAAAAATATATTATTTTTGGTATTGTATTTGGTGTTGTTTTTCTATTTAAAAAATGGAAAAATTCATCATCAGGTTCAAAAGCCTGGGATGCATTTATGATAAAAGCCCCTCTTTTTGGTGATCTTATTAAAAAAGTTGCAGTTGCCCGTTTTTGTCGAACAATGTCAACTCTTCTCTCTGCAGGAGTTAATCTTTTAGAGGGATTGGATGTTACATCAAAATCGGCTGGTAATTATGTTATAGAGATGGCACTACAAAAAGTTAAAAAAGCTGTTTCTGAGGGTAGAACTTTAACTCAACCACTTCAAGAAACAGGAGTATTCCCTTCACTTGTTACTCAGATGATTGGTGTTGGAGAGAATGCTGGAGCATTAGATGTTATGATGTCAAAAATTGCAGATTTTTATGATGAAGAGGTTGATGCTGCTGTTGAGGGACTTACCTCTATGATTGAACCAATTATGATGGTTATGCTTGGAGGTATGGCTGGAGGCATGATTGTTACTATGTACCTACCTGTATTCTCTATGGGAGATGCAGTAGCTGGTGGAGAATAATCAATATTTTTGTAAAAATTTTCTTAATATTGATTTAAAATAGTACTATCAGTAAGGAGTGTTGTATTAGATGATTATTGTTTCTGATATTGGTAATACAAATATTGTATTTGCACTCTTTGAATCAAATAATGATAATCCTTTAAGTGTTTTTAGAATATCAACAAAAAATTCGAAAACATCTGATGAGTATTGTGCTGAAATTTTTATACAATTGAATTTAATTAATGTGAATATAGTTGATATCAATGGAGGAATTATAGCCTCTGTTGTACCAAGTTTAATAGGAGTTTTAAGAAAATCATTTGAAAAATTATTTAATTTTTCTCCATATATTTTTACTTATAACTCTAACTCAGGTCTAAATATTTCTTATAAAACACCGGAAACTTTAGGAATTGATAGATTACTTAATACCTCATTTGTTTGGTTAAAGTATAATAAATCATCAATTGTAATTGATTCTGGAACTGCAACAACAGTAGATATTGTTATTGCAGGAGATTTCATAGGTGGAATGATTTTGCCTGGTTTTAACTTAATGAAAAATTCCCTTTTTTCTAATACAGAAATGCTTCCTAGTATTGATATTAAAGATATAGATTTTATTATTGGTAAAAATACTATAGAGTCAATACAATCAGGTATAATAAATGGGTATTTTCATTTATTAAATGGGCTTATTAATGATATAAAAGTGGAGTATCCAAATATTGATTTTGATATTTGGATAACAGGAGGTTTTTCTGAATTTTTGAAAAAAAGATTTTCAAATGCTAAATTTGATGTTGATTTAACATTAAAGGCAT
>JAFGXH010000171.1 GCA_016936735.1 bacterium | reverse complement strand
TTATATCGATGTAAGAGTTACAAATCAATTTTTGCACGAAAGTTACATCAATGTAAGAGTTACAAATCGATTTTTACACTAAAGTTATCTTGATGTAAGCGTTACATGTTATTAGTTTACTATAAAGTTATCTCATGTAACTATTACATCAGAGTAGTTCTATAGTAAAAATATAAAATGCGTTCTTACATCAGAGTAGTTTTATAGTAAAAATAAAAAATGAGTTATTACATTAGAGTAGTTTCACAGTAAAAATGAAAAATGCGTTGTTACATTAGAGTAGTTTTATAGTAAAAATATAAAATGAGTTATTACATCAAAGTAGTTTTACAGTAAAAATGAAAAATGCGTTATTACATTAGATTATATTTATACCAAACTATAAAATAGATTAAAAACATATAACAAATATTATAATTGATATGATTAATTTATAGATTCATTTAGACTGTTCATGATATAAGAGCTCGCATTACCCCACTCAAAATAGATGTTTTTAAGATTTTTAACAAATTGATAAAAGGAGAGACTCTAAATATAGCCCTATTTTACTATTTGAAAGACTCTATTTTTGATTTATAGTAGTTTGTTTTCTCAAGCATTAAATCATTTGTCTCTGCTTCAAGAACAAGACGTAAAAGTGGCTCTGTATTTGATTTTCTAATTGACACCCAGTATTTTGGAAAATCAATTCTAATCCCATCTGTATAGTCTAATTTCGCATTGGAATCTAATTTAGCCTCTTCTATAATCTGATTTACAATTAAATCTGGATCGGAAACTTTAAAATTAATCTCACCAGATGTAAAATATTTCTGATATTTTCTTACTAACTCATAAAAACTGGAGTGAGAACGACTTAGAATATTTAAAACCTGAACAAAAGCAAAAATTGCACTATCTGCAAAAAAGAAATCTCTAAAATAGAAATGCCCTGCTAACTCACCACCAATAAGAGCATCATGCTCTCTTAATGTTTTTTTCATAAAAGCATGTCCTACTCTGTTTAATGTTGCAACTCCACCCTTTTCAGCAATAATCTCCTCAACAACTCTACTAGAACGAACATCATACACAACCTCTTTATATGGTGAATTTGGTTGAATCATATAATCAGCAAGAAGAGCAGTAATGATATCAGCAGGAATAACTCTTCCAGTATGATCCATAAAGCCAACTCTATCAGCATCACCATCAAACATAACTGCTAAATCTGCTTGAACTGCATCCATAACAATTTTAAGATCTCTATAGGCATCTGTTTTCAATGGATTTGCTTCATGATTTGGAAAATTTCCATCTAAATTAAAATGAACCTCAACAATATCAAGAAGCTCAACTTGATAAAATATTGAAGGAAGAACATGTCCAGCCATACCATTAGAGGCATCAACAATAACTTTCAAAGGTTTTCTTAAATTTAAATGAGATGTTATAAAACGTGAGTAATCTCTTAAAATCTCTTTTCTTACAACATTACCTGGTTTTTCTGCTGGAGTAAAATCATCATTCTCAACTAACTCTTTAACTATTTGAAGTCCACTCTCATATCCAACAGGAATCGCATTCTCTCTTGAAAATTTAAGACCATTATACTCTTTTGGATTATGGCTTGCAGTAACCATAATTGCACCATCTGCTTGATAATATTGAGTTGCAAAATATGTCATTGGAGTTGTACATAAATCTAAATACTCAACATCACATCCCATCTCTGTGATACCTTTAATCAATGAAAATGCCAATCCAAAAGATGAGCCTCTCATATCCATACCAACTAATAATCTTTTTGCCCCTAAAAATTGAACATATGCTTTACCTATTTTATAAGATAAATCCTCATTAATCTCTGTTGGATAGATCCCACGAACATCATAAGCCTTAAAAACACCCATTATAATCCTCCTAGTAGGTTTAAATAACTTAAAAAATATAACAATTTTGTATATTTTTTATTTAATTATTGTAAATTTTTATTTAATTTCGTTCAAATAGATTAAAATTTAATGTACAAAAAGGATTAACATCCTCACCAAAAAGTTTTTTAGGAAAAATATTCTCTAATGTACAATTTGAACCACTTTTTTCAGTTCCAGTAACCTCTCTAAAAAAGAGAGTTATTCTACTATTATACTCATCAATTTTAAGTGGATTACACTGTTTTTCACAATTATATTTGCAATATTGAGGCTCTGTTGAGTCTCCACAACTCTCATTAACACATTGAGAGACACAATCATCTTTAATGCAAATATTTGAGCAATTTGAACTACACTCATCTGTAATGCAACTTGTTCTACAAGATTTTTTACAATTATCAATAATACAGGTATTAAAAATACAATCTGAAACACAAGAGGCCTCATATTCACAATCTATTTCACATTGAGAACTACAACCACTTATATAACACTCATCACCTCTCTCTTCAACACAAGTAGATACACAACTTTGTGATGCACAAATATCATTTATACAATCAGTCTCACACATTTCATCACTATATGAACTTAGACACTCTTTAGCACAGGTATCCAAGCATTCAAAACTACACCCCTTACTACATTTATCATTAGTAGATCTGCAACTCTCTTCACAAGCAGATTGATATGGATTTTTATCAAATTTTAATAAAAATACCTCCTGTCTATTAAGAGCACAGTCATTTTCAGACTTAAACCAACCCAATGATTTTGAACAAAAAATAAAATCATAGCTACAATAATCAATATTTAATTGTTCATTTTCATTAAAATCACAAGGATAATAATTTATGTACTCTTCACCTGTATAAAATCCATCTAATGTCTCTAATATTGTAAGTTTTGTATTTGATTCATAAAGTAAACTTTGAATTTTTATTGTAACATCCTGAACACTTTGATTTAATTCATTATAGTAGTCATACAATGAACCAATACATTTATAGGAGCTATCTGCATCATCTAATTGATATGATAACTCTATTTTATCATAAAATTCATAAAAAATTCCTCTTTTACCAAAATCTTTCATAAAATAGTTTTGATCAATCTCCCAATCTGCTTTTATATATTTATCAATACTACACAAATCAAAATCTATCTCATTTAAAGCAACAGAGCATGCATTTTCTAAATCATCCTCTTTATCTGTTCCAGAATCCATTGCAGTTAATATTGAGACAACCATATCTTTTGCAAGACCTATTTCATAACTAGCATTTGGATATTTTGATATATCATCATCAAGACTTTTTT
>JAFGXH010000170.1 GCA_016936735.1 bacterium | reverse complement strand
TATAGAACTTATTGAAAATAAAATTGGAAATGGTCAATCAAGGGATATTTATGATAGAATATCACTTACAAAACTTGATATATTTAACTATTTAAACAAAAAAAATATACCTCATAAATTTATAGATTATAAGGATTTCAAGAGGAATTTTTTTAATGACAAAGAGTTTGTAGAATTATCAATTAAACCTGATTTTTTAAAATCTATTGAATTAATTAATAAAGATGGTGGTTATTCTGTTTTAGCCCATCCTGGTTATCAATTTGGTAAAGAGATAAAAAAAATATTAATTAATATAAACCAATATAAAGAAAATCTAATAAATGCCAAGAAATTGGGACTTTGGGGAATTGAGATGCATTCTTATGAAAATTTTGAAGAAGCAGACTCCTTAAATAAAATTTTTAGTGAGATTGCTATTGATTGTGAATTGAATATAACATTTGGTTCTGATTTCCATGCTCCAAGTACAATAAGTTCAAGACAAATTGGCTGTGTAAAAGGAGATTTTCAGGGATTTATAAAATAATTAATATGTAAAATAGAAATTAGAATGATAATTTCAACAGTTTTAGTTCACAATTGTAGGAGATTTTAAAATATGAATATGAGAAAAAAAATAGTTCTATTTATATTTTTATTGATTACAAATTTATTATTTGGACAAACAAAATTTGAAATAAAAAATGCTTCAAAAAACTATTTAATTATAATTAATATTGAAAAATGTAAAAATGATGATTGTGAGGGAAAAGGAACTGTTGAATTAATAGATAAAAAAACAGATAAAACCTTTCAAATATTAAACTCAAACTATTTATATTTTTCTTTAGATAGTTTAGAAAATCCTGCAACTAATATTATAAAAGCTTATGATAAACAAAATTCAGTTTTATTTGATGATTTCAACTTTGATGGGATAGATGATATTGCTATTAGAAATGGAAATGGCATAAGTTATGGGAGTCCATCGTATGATGTATACCTCTATGATATTAATAAAAAACAATTTATACTAAATCAAGAATTAACCAATTTAGCAAGCAAAAATCTAGGAATCTTTAAAATAGACAAAAATAAGAAAAGATTAGTAACATATGAAAAATCTGGATGTTGTTGGCATATAAAAAAAGAGTATGAATTGATTCCTAAAAAAGGATTATTAAAGGTTTATGAACTTGAAGAAGATTCTAGAAATGGCAAAATAGTTTTAGTTACAACTAGATATTTTGTGAATAATAAATGGATAATCAAATCTATAAAATATAAAATAAGTGATTATTATAAAAAATAAAAAACTGAACAGCATGGTTTTAACCCACTGAAATTTATATATATTTTTGTTCCCAACAAAGAAAAAACTATACAGATAAAAAATCGATTATGCTATTTGATTTTTTACTATTTTTATATTAAAATAGCCTATATTCTGCTCTGAGGGATTTATGAAAAATATTATCTTTTTTATTATAATTATTTTTTTACCAAGCTGTTTTTATACACCAGAAACATCCAATATAGATGAAACTACTATTTTTACAACATCACTTATTCAAAATCGTTTTAATAATACTACAGCCACAACATTTTCAATCGCTTTTCCAACAGATTATAGACCATTTGAAGAGATGAAAATAGATCATTGCCAAATTAAAACATATCTTGCAAAAGATTCAGTTATTAATGCTGATGATTATCCAAATTTAGGCGATTTTAAACTTATTGTTGGTGGTAACTCCTATTTTCTAAATTATCTTGATTTTTATGAAACTCAAGGGGTTATGTTTATTGATGATTATTCAAAAGTTGAGATTTTTAAATCAATCTCAGAGATATCTGAATATGATAATTTTTTTATTGAATTTCCAAGAAAAATTGAGTTTAAAAATGGTTTTCCAGAAAAAATTGAGGTTCCTGAGTCTGGTTGGATAACAGAATTAAAAGAGAACTATCCCCTTTTTAAAACAGAGATGACCATTTTTTATGAAGAAAATGGTGTTGAATATGTTAAAACTTTAAGTTGTAACTATACAAATAGCAGAGTTATTGTTATATCTCCAGAACAGAGAGCAACATTTCCTACATCAGACTATTGGGGGTATATCTCTATTATAAATGAGAAAAAAGTTGATTTAGATAAAAATAGCAGAATTTTTCAATATAGATTTCAAAATAATGAGACTATTCCTATTGAGATAAAGTAGTTTTTATTTGTGTATAATTTTAATATATTTAGAGAATAAAATATAAAAATATTTTATAGGATATTTTTATATATAATTTTGTTGATTTTATATCTTATTATTTAATATACTAACTCTGTTACTATTTTTTTTATTGACTTGATTTAATAAACCTAGTTGTATTTGAGATAATCTAAATGAGGTTTGTATGAAACAGATTGCAGTTACAGAGTTACCAGATAATATTTTAAGATTAAAACCATTTGCATCAAGATTAGATGCCTCTATTGCAATCCCATTTAAAGAGGATTTTTTAGCAATTATAGAGGAAAAAGGGAAAAAAATAATATTAGACCTTTCAGAAGTGAGTTTTATTGATAGCTCAGGTTTAGGGGCAATTGTTGCTGCATTTAAAAAAATAAAACCAGATGGAAATCTGGTTTTATTAACAAAAAGTGAGGCTATATTGACAATGTTGAGATTGACTCGTTTGGATAAGGTTTTTCAGATAGTTGAATCTAAAAATATTTTAGATGCACTTCCTTTTTTTGAGTAAGAAGTGAAAAAAATATCAATTGATATCTACTCTCATTTAGATTATGTGCGTTATGCAACAGTATCTGTTAAAAGTATGCTACAATTTCATACAACAAATCTTGATGTGTTGTATCATTTTGAACTTGCTTTAACAGAGGCAATTACAAATGTGATAAAACATAGTTATGATAATAATGATGGTTTTTTAATAACATTAAATGTTACTATTAAATCCAATTACATTCAAGTTGATGTAATTGATTATGCTACTCCATATAGTTTGCCTCTAAATAAAGAGTTTGAGTTTTCTCCATATGATATAGAGGCTCTTCCTGAAGGTGGAATGGGTATACATTTAATGAAAGAGTGTCTTGATGAACTCAGTTTCGAAAATAAAGATGGTTATAATATGCTCTCTTTAATTAAAATGTTTTAAAAATATAAATAAAAACTCTTTTTTATTTGTGTTATATCTAATAAACTATTTTATTTTGGTTTTATGATTTTATCTATAATTCTTTTTTTTAATCTTATTGAACGCTATTTTGAGATTGAAAATAGCAAAAAACCTGAAGATGTATCAGAGAAAATCTCTATTATTAGAGAGCTTGGTTATCCAGAAAAAGCAGATGAACTTCAGAAAAATATAGAGATTCAAAATGGTTCAATTGTTGAAAATAGTACTTTTAATGAAAAAAATCCACCAAAAAAAAATGAAAATTCAGATGAAAATTTAGAAAATTCTCAAAATAAAAACTCTCACAAAAAAGATAATCAAGAGTTTAATAACTCTAAAAATAGCCATGATAAAGAGAGTAAGCACTCTCATAATCACCATGAAGATAGCTCTTTTTCTCATATTGAATCAGTTGTAATCTCTGAGTATATATCTAGAAATGAGTTGTCAAATGTTGCAAATCTATTAACAAAAGCTCTTTTTGATGATAAAAAATTTGATGATTACTACCTTTTTGTTTATGGAGTAACTCTTTATAATTTGAATTATAAGAAGGAGGCTTTAGATATATTTTTATCTTTGGAAAAAAAAATATCTGAAAAATCTATTCAAAAACTGTTTTCTGAAGCTGAATTATACCACTATTTATTAAAACTTACCCCTGAAAAAAAAGAGTATTATTTAAATCTTTTAAAAAACAGTTTTCCTAACTATTTAAAATATAATGATTT
>JAFGXH010000169.1 GCA_016936735.1 bacterium | reverse complement strand
TATAAAATAGCTATTTGAAAGAGTTTTAAGTAAGTTTTAATTCACCTATTTTTGTAATATCATAGTATGGATTTTCATCCTTCAATCTAAACAGATGCTCTGATACTTTTATACTCTTTATTAAAAAATTAGGTGAAATCTCAGCAAAAGGCTCCATTACAAAAATTCGTTTAAGCATCTGCTTATGAGGAATTGTAAGACGATAATCACTAATCATAAAATTTTCATAAAGTAAAATATCAATATCAAGTGTTCGATCTCCCCAAACAACCTCTTGATCTCGTCTCCTACCTAATGATATCTCTATTGTATGAATAAAATAGAGCATTTGATATGGAGTTAAATCTGTTTTTCCTTTTAAAACAATATTTATATATGGATTTGTTCCTGCTCCTACTGGTTCTGTCTCATACTGTGATGATATTTTAATAATATCAATTTTCTTTTTTAAAGAGTTAACTGCATTTTTTATAAAATGCTCTCTTTCACCAAGATTAGAACCCAATGATAAATAACAGGTAAATATTTTATTTACAAGTTTTTTATTTTGAATCAATTTAATCTCCAAAATTATTTTATATATTCATTAATTTTCAATTGCCTTTTATAGTATCTATAATATCTGATTCACTTTTTTTAGTATCATCTTTATTCTCTATACTATTTTCTAAAGGATTTGAGTTACTCTCCACCTCTTTTTTTAAATCTACACTATTTTTAATCCATTTATCTATTTTTAAATCTCCATCCTCATCTATACCAATTCTATCAAGTTTTCCTGATATATAATATAAAAAATAGTCCTCTTGTCCATCTCCTGTATTATCTTTTGTTATTTTTTTTAATACTCCATTAGGATTATAATAGTAGATTTTAAAAGGTTTTATATCTGGATTAAGAGTTAGCCCCTCTTTTATTGGATTTTTAGTAAACTCCTCTATTTTTGAAACAGTATTTGATTCATAATGTCTGATTGATTCTATAGTGCCATCACTATCTTTATCCAAATACTCTTTTTCAATATCACCATTTGGGGTATAAAATTTAATATAATTAACATTATTATCATATGTTAAATCTATCTCTCTTCTTATTAGAACTTTTTTTGTTTGATCTCCATCCACTATATTTTGATAGATTTTCCACATATCAGCAACACCATCTTGATTAACATCAAAACGCTCAACCATTGGATCATCCTCTTTGTAGCGAAAATCTTTTGTTTTTTGTTGTGTTATCTCCCTTTTGGGTTGAATTAATTCATCTTTATTCTCAACCTCTTTTGTTGTACAGGCTGAAAATATAACAAGGATAACTATGGAGAGATAAATTTTCATGAAACCTCATAACAGTATATATTATAATATCGTACAATTACCATTTTAATACAAATAATAATTATTAAAATAGCAAAATATATTTTGTTATAAAAATAAAAAAATCTATTTAAGAAGAGCTTCTAATCTTTCAGCTCTCTCTTTCCAACTCTGTATCTGATTCTCATCAGGTATAAAAGGGGTGAATTTATATTTTTTATTAGCCTCTTCTAATTTTGGTAATAAATCTTTTACTTCAGCCTTTTTTAATTTCGAAATAGAACGAATATTAACTTGATAAAACAGTTTTGCTGTTGTTGGTCCAATACCTTTAATTCTCATCAAATCACAAAGAGATGCCCAATACTGAACCTGTTCTAGAGATAGTTTAAACTGCTTTGAAAAATCAACCCTCATTCTTGATGTTTGAGTTTTTTCCAAATACTCATCAGTTGTTTTGATATTTGATTTATTAAAAATCTCAATCATCTCTTTTTTTATCTCTAAAATATCTGATATATCCTCTAAATGATACCCAGCGGCAAATAGTGATATTGAAAAGAATAATAATAATATTTTCATGTTACCTCTTTCAAAAAGAAATATACCACCCTATTATAACTATATGACCCAGATAAAATCAAATATATTCAGATATTTCATGATTTTTTATAATAGAGATCGTAATTAATAAAATAATTGTAACTACTGAACTACACCATAATAGATTTCAACAGAGCTTCCAGCCTGAGGACAAACTCCAGTCTCTTCAGGAAATAGTATTTTTAAACACTCAACCTCACCATCATGGTTTTTACCACAAGCAACTTTATCAAGATATTGAGATATGTTTGTTTGCTCTGCAAAAGGTTTTGTTCTATTCTCTCTACAAATATTAAGTAAATCTTCTGGTGTTATTGTAGCAGAATACTCTGCTTTTAGTGTATAAGTCCATGGATTTCCCAATGAGGTCTCTTCATTTAATCCATTAGGAAGTGTTTGTCCTGTAGGTGGAGCAATTTTTATAATAAGATTACATGGATCATCTGTTTTACTTTGTAAATCATACTCACATTTAGCATCTGCAAGTTTTGCACCAATAAGAGATAGTGGTGTTCCAAAATCTTGTAAACATATTGGATAACTATAAACATCTTTTGAACCAAGAGACTCTAAATACTCTCCAAATCTTAAATATCTTTTTCCTGGTGTTGCAACAGATGATTTCTCACTATATACAGCTGGAGTTTGATCAACACAAGATCCTCCAGAGCACACTTTCCCTGCTGGACAAGAGCCAATTAAATTGGTTGGTGAGCAAGTATCATCAACACATTTAACACCTTTATCAGTTATATCACAGTGTTGTCCCTCTGAACAGTATCCATGAAGATAAAGCTCTGAACATGGGTTATTTTGATCAACAAAAGGGGTTCTATTTGGAACTCCAGCATCATTATTATAGCATGTTGTAAAAAGATCGGCTGATTGGCATTGATTTGAAGCTGTTGAATCACAAGAACAGATTTGAGGAACCTCATTAGTACAGCTATAAACATCTGCTAAATAGTTTGATTCAACTGTTGAATCAAAATTACTTGTATAATTGCAGTTTCCAAAAGGGTATGGAATTGAACTATCAGATGGACCTGTTCCCATATCATTAATAGCTCCTGTCCAGCAACTTTGAGGTCCAACTATAGATGCAAAACCTATTTTTGTTGAGTCTCCACCTTTTAATTCAATAAGAAAATTAACATACTCCTCAACAGCTCTCAATTTTTTTTGACTATTACTATCAAATAGATCTGATTGTTCAACACAATCCTCTGTTTTTGTTATATGTTTATTTTCAGATGCCTCTGTTATACCTGTTGAACAATCATCCTCATCTGTTATCATAATAACCATCAATTTTGCTTCTGGACGAAGAAATCCAATGTTATCACCATTTAATCTCTCTTCTGAAAATGTTTGATAAAGAACATCTAATCCACGCTCAATTACTGCACCAGAACTTCCAACACACTTAATTGTATTAGAGAGATATTCACTTATATTTGCGTTATCTGTATTTGTTAAAAATCGTCTATCCATTATGTTATCACTATTACTACAAACAGAGGAATCAAATGTTGGAGTTCCTGGCTCTCCTGGATTCTTTGTTACTATTTTTTGTAGTCTTCCATCCTCATAGGTTGCAATTTGAGCTAAACGATCTCCAGATAGTTTTTGATCTATAGCATTATTTGCAATAGATATTGTTACAACACCTATTTGATATTTTGTTTTTTCACTTTTCTCTTTTAGTTTTTGCATAAATTTTTCTATATTATTTGCAACTTTCCTCTGCTCCTCAAGCATAGAACCAGAGTTATCAACAATGAAGAGAATATCAACAACAACCTCCTCTCCACCCGCAAGAGTATATTCATCAACTTTCTGAGAAACAGATGTTAATCCAAGTTGTTGAAGTGGGTGATCTTGACAACCAAGTAAAAGAGTTAAAAATAATGTTATAATAAAAATAGCTCTTCTCATCTCTACTCACAAAAAATCACAACTCATTATAATGAATTTAAAAACTATTGTCAATAAATGGGTTTCAATTCTATCTCTTTTTTAAAAAAGAGATTTTTAATCTCCCTTTTTTTATAAAATAGAAAATTAAAATAATTAATTCTATATATGGGGTATATTTACCAAAAATCTCATAAAAAGTATCTCCATTCAATATTGGAACTAAGTAATTCATCTCCCCTTTTTCATATAAAGGTAACTCTTTTCTGATTATTCCCATTGAATCAATAATTGCAGAGCGACCAGTATTTGTTGCTCTAATAAGATATCTTCTATGCTCTATTGTTCTAAATAGGGCTATCATTTTATGTAAATCAGCAGCAGCACTCTCTAAAAACCATGCATCATTTGTTAAGTTAAGATAAATATTAGGTTTATGTTTTGCTACTTTATTACCAAAAGACTCAATAATATCCTCATAACATATAAAAATACCAAAAGATGCCCTATCATTTAAAATAAATGGAACAATCTCATCTCCAGGAGTTATATTTCCAACCATTTTTATAATTTTTTTCAAAGATGGAAAAGTTTCAGAGAAAGGCATATACTCACCAAATGCAAGAAGATACTGTTTATTATATAGAGCTAAAATATCCTCATTTTTATCTACAAAAATTGCAGTATTATACCATTTAGCACCTCTAATATCTCCTCCACCTCTTTGATAAGTTAATCCACCAAAAATTACAGGAATCTCTAAATTAGGGGCAACAAACCCTTTTAAAGATTTTCTATCTGTTTGAAATGGTGCAACCATTGATGATTCTGGCCAAACAATCAGTTCAGCTCCCATCTCTTTTAATTTTAAAGATGAATCATAAAATTTTAATGTATTTTCTCTATGTTGTCTTGAATCTCTTTTCTCAAATATTCCAATATTTGCCTGAACAACTCCAATATTAATTTTTTCACTTTTAGCCTCTTTATTTTTTTGTATTTGAATAGAGACAACACCATAAATAATAGTCATAATAATAAGTGATGTTATATAAAATATAGGGACTCTATTTCTATCTTTAAAGAGAATATATAAAGAATATGAAAAAGAGACCATAATAAAACTAAGAAAAGAGATTCCAAAAATATCAACTATTTGAATAAATGGATAAAAAAGATATTGAGTATTTCCAATAGTCCAATTAAATAGCATTGGTATAAAAAACTCTAAAACAGCATAAAGAATTGGAGTTATCAAAAAATGATTTTTTCTAAGATTAAATTTTTTATAAATCCAAAAAAATATACCATATCTTATTCCCTGTATAAAAGATAAGAGTACATATAAAATAATAGAGATAACTATTGGTAAACCACCAAAAACTTTGATAGTTCCTATTAACCAAACAAAGGCATGAAGATTTATAACTGTTCCCATTACAAATCCAAACCATAAAGAGTGTCTATTTGATTTATCTTCAAGATAGTAGAATGCAGGAATAAAAGAGAACCAAGCTAAAGGAAAAAAATCAATTGATGGTGCAGAACAAGATATTAAAAATGCAGAAATAGAAGAAAATAGGATAAATAATAGAGTTTTTTTCATAATATCCTCAAATATAAAGACTTTATCTTTTATCAGATAACTAAACAATAATCAATAGTTTGAAAATATAGATATTTTGTAATTTTTTTATAATCTGTTTATTTAAAACTCTGAATTTTCATTTTTTTTGGGTCGGGAACAAATATCTTTGTTCCCTCCAGATTTTTCTTAATAATCATAAAATCTTGAATTCATACCTAAATCTTTTTAGGAAGTATAAAAATAGTTCTAATGCTCACTAGAATCTATTTATAATATCAATTTTAAAATTAGTCTGAAATAGTTTACTTAATCTTATTTATTATAAGAAAAAAAGAGTTAAATAGAGATAATTTATGTAAAATAAGTTTTTACTTGAAAAAATGGTTAAAAGCTTCTAAAATGTCTAGTACCAAATTTTACCTCTATAACTTGGAGATTTTTAATTATGTTTGGGATAGGCTTTGGAGAACTTATTTTGATTGCAATTGTTGCATTTCTTGTTTTAGGGCCAGAAAAATTCCCAACATTAGCAAAAACTATGGGAAAAGGTATTAAAGATTTAAAAAATGCCTCTAATGATATCAAAAATGATATTATGGAGGAGACAAAAGATATAATAAATATTGAGGTTGCAAAAAAAATTAAAAAAGATTATCAAGAGAGTAAAAAATCTATAACAGATAACAGAGAGGTTTGAAATGAGAAAAAGTGTAGTTTTACAAACTGTTTTTTTTATATTATCAACAACAATATTTGGTTTTTCAGGTTTTGTTCATCTTCATACTGATGACTTCAAAAATAGTTTTCCCCTTTTAAAATCAAATAAAATATGGGTTAATCTTCAAAAAAATGATAGTTATAAAGAGTTTAAAAATAGTAAGCTCTATTTGAGACTTAGTGATGAGTTTGAAAGAATAAATAAAGATCATGATTATATCACAGAGGATTTTCTTTCAACAATTCCTGCTTCAAAAGCAGATTTTTATTTAATGGATATTGGTTCACTATCTTTTTTAATATCATTGGAGATTGATAAAGCTCAAATGGAGACAATATCAAATCTTAATAGTGAAAATCTTCCTAATAAAAAAATAGGTGATTATGATGTTTTTGAAAAAGGTGGAATATTTATCTCTTTTTATAAAAATAAAACATTAATAGCATCTGATGTTAAATTTATCTCTGAATATATTAAAGATGGTAAATCTTATGAAACAATAAAACCTGAAAAAGGATTTTCAAATAGTTTATATCTTGATATGGATAAAATTTTATCAACTCCATATTTAAAAACATATTGGTTTACAAGAGATAAATCTCCTCTATTAAATACAAAAGAGGTCTCTATATCATTTAATTTAACAAAAAAAGAGTTTTCTGAAGTTGGAGAGATTGTTTATTCATCTCCAATAACAGAGGGGGAAAGTGGTAAAAAAATAGAGTTAGACTCTATTTTTTCAGTTATTAACACATCAGAACCATTCTCCTGGAAAATATTTGATAAAATAAAATTTACATCCTATTCATCTACAAATAGTGCTGAAATTGTTTTTGCACCATATAGTGGAACTATTGATGATTTGAAAAAAATGGTTCTTGAAAAACATAGAGTATCAGTTTGGAAAGAGAACGCAGGAGTTGTTGAGATAAATTATGGTGTTCTTAATAGAGATAAACTATTTTTATCATTAAAAGATGGGAATCTATTAATTTCAACAGATAGCTCTCTCATCACTAAAGCAAAAATAGTTGACACAACATCTATAAAAGAGATTAATATTAAAGGATCAAGTTTTATTAAAAAAATCTCTGCTGAAACATCTCAAAAAGAGAAAATCAATATCACTTATGCAAATTTTATTAATAATTTTGTTGTTCCATATCTTTCAAACATCAATAATTTTGAACATAAATATTTTTTAAAAGAGGGAAAAGCCTTTTTTGAAACAAAAATAAAATTCTAAATAGACCTCTTGAATAATACAAATCATAAATAATTAAATCGCCAGTATTAAAATAAAAATTTTGTTATAGTGTTCATTAAAAAAGAGATATGTAGTGTATTTTAATGCTTGAATAGAGCTTTTATAAAGAAAATCAATTAGATTAATCCTGAACTCACATTAATATTATCTTTTTCTAATATCAATAATAGAGCCTGATGGATATGATTCTACTTCTGTTTCAAATATTGTTAAAATCTCTTTAGCTGTTTCAAGAGGATCTGAAAGATAACCTCGCTCTTTTAACTCAATAAATCTATTTCTCAGTGGAAAATCCTCCTCTTGAGACTCTCTTATCTGTATCTGCATATCTGTATCAACAACACCTGGAGCAATGGAGAATATTAAAACAGGATTTACTGCCTCTTTTTGTTCTAATGCAGTAACTTTTGTTATCATATCAAGTGCAGATTTAGAGGCACAATAACCACTCCAACCTGCATATGGATGATGTGCAGCCCCTGAAGAGAGATTTATTATTAATTTTTTTCCAGAAAATCCCTCTAAAATTCCAATAAATGATGATATTAATAGAATTGGTGCAATAAGATTAACCTCAATCTGCTTTATTCGATAAATATCCTCTTTTTTATGGATTGCAGATATAGGGTCTAATGAACCTGCATTATTAATAAGTGTGAAAGAGTCATTTTTTGAAAATGTTATTGATTCAAAACATTTTTCAAAAATAGGAACTAACTCTGTTGTTTTTGCTAAATCAACACAAATCCAATTAAGATTACCTTTTCTAGATACAGATATATCCATTAATTCAGGATTAGGAGTTCTTGAAAATGCAAATATTGTATTTTCAGGTTTTAAAAGTGTTTTTACAAACCCCTCACCAATACCTCGTGATGCTCCTGTTATAAAATAGTAGTTCATAATAATCCTTTTATATAGTATTTTTTAATTTTAATATAAATATAATAAAACTCAATTTATTCAATTTAAAAATAAAGATATAACCTTAGATAACTAACTATTTTCTTCTTTTCCCCTCACCCCCTAGCCCCCTCTCCACTACGTGGCGATGGGGAATTTTTCTTCTTTTTAGTAAATAAAAGAAGGATTTTACTTACTTTTTAAGTCCCTCTCCAAGTATTGGGGAGGGATTTAGGGTGGGGGTTCTTTTAAAATTTAAAAAAAATAGCT
>JAFGXH010000168.1 GCA_016936735.1 bacterium | reverse complement strand
AGTTCAATTGTTCTAAATCTTCTCAAAAGTTTATCTCTTGAGAATTTTTTTTCAAGTGAAAATGATAAAAGGAGTGCTAAAATTGCAACGATAGAGTAGGTTGCCATTTGAGTTAAAAACACTGTTTTATAAAGTGATGTAAAAGGAAATCCCATCAAATATTTAAATCCCCCCATAAAAACATGATTTAAAAGAGTGCCAATTATGGCACTTCCCCATAAATACAGACTTTTTCTTTTTGGAAGGGCAAAAAAGAGAATCTCAAATGTTAATGCAAACATAAAGGCTGGTATTAATTTTAATAATCCTGGAGTTTTAAACGACATTGGAATTAAAAAAGATGCTCCAAGCCCCCATAGTAGCTCATAAATAATAATTGCTCCAAATTTTGGAATAGAGTTTCTAACATAAAATATCAATGCAAATGGAATAATCATCTCTATCTTTATAATAGAGGATATTCCAATAAATGAGGTGATTGGTTTTAAAACAACTCCAGATGCCAAATCAATAGCAACCACAGATGTTATGAATATAATCTCCTCTATTGAAAATTTTCTCATTTTAACTCTCCATTTTCTGCATAAAATTGATCTAAAAGATTTTTGCTGTAATCCACTATTTTTTTATCAAGAAACTCAAAAATTTTTATCAACTCTCTCCCTTTATCATTTAAAACTGCAGATTTTCCCTTTGTTCTTGTTAAAACAGTTTCACCAAAATGCTCCTCAATTGAGTTTATATATGAGAATGCTTTTTTATAGGATATATCTAACTCTTGAGCAGCAGCATTTAAAGAGCCACTTTTTTCAACCTGTTTTAATAAAAGATATTTACCATATCCAAAAAAAGGACCATTCTCATTACCAATCATCACTTTTACATAGGAGTTTAACATTAATAGAATCCTTAATATTAAAAAATTAATAATCTATATTAATAAAAATATTTAAACTCCCCTTTTATATCCTCCTCTATAAGAGGAGGATATAATTAAGAGAGATGTCTGTTTTAAGGAAAAACTTTTTAATTTAAAAAGAATCTCTTTTAATGAATAGTAACAAACTTATGACAAAAATGCAATAACTTAATTGTAAAATTATTTTAAATTGAAATAGTGGAATTATTTATTATTTAAAGATAAATCACTACTGGAGTCCCATTTTGATAGATCTAAATCTTTTCCATAAATATGATAAAGTCTTAAATTGTTATTCTCCATATCTTTGAATATCTCATTCTCTTGAGCAATTTTATCATAAAAAGATATAACAGAATCACCAAGTTCAGTGATGATTGTTACTCTATTTTGTTGAGATAGTTTTGGATTCTCTAACTCAACAGTTGTTAATGATATTTTTGTTAAATCACTTAAATCCAGATCAAATTGAGATAGAATATATACACTGGTTTTAAAATTCTCAGATCCTTTAAATACTCTTAATGCAAAAGATACCATATCAGCATCAAGAGATAAATAGATTGGCTCAACTGTTCCTTTTGCTAGTATTGCATTTTTTTCTGCTTTATATTGAATAACAATAAAAGACCATTTTCTGTCAATATAGTATTTATAATCATCAAAAGATGCCTCTGGATAGTTTTTCTCTTTTAAAAATTTATTAACATCATCAAAAGCCTTTTGACCAATAAATTCTGATTTAAAAACATCCTGTACTTTAGCACCATATTTTATTACAGGTTTTACTACTTTTTTAGAAGAGTTTTTTTTACTATTTTTATCTGTTTTAGAGTCACTCATTCCCTCTGGTTTTGTTGCTTTTTCTAAATTATTAAAAATCTCCTGTTCCGATTTTGACCAATTTTTAAGTGGATTGGGAATAGGTAAAAGAAAATAGAACTCATCTGTTGTTTTCATATTTTTCTCTTTGTTTTTTATCTCAAGTTGATAATCAAAACCAAATACCATCTCCATACTTCCAACTAAATATAGTATGAAAGCATTGTTTTTTTCGATAGTTGACTTATAGTCATAACCATTTTTTAAAAGTGGTTTTGCCATTATGATAGATGAGAACAGAATTGCTAATAAGACTATTTTTTTCATAACTCCTCCTTAAATATAAAAAAAAATATCTCTTTATACTACTTTTGTCAAGCATATTCTTTGACTGTTATTTTAGAATTTTATTTAAAATTAAAATTATACAAAGCAAATAGTAAATCTTAATTTAAATTAATTAAATTTATAAACTCTCTCTTGCTTTTTAAATATTAAAAAAGTAAAATCTATATGATTAAGAAAGCTATTCTCTTTTTTTATAGCTTTAAAACTACTATTTGGAGATGATTTTGAAAAAAATAGCAACTGTTTTTATAATGATATTTCTAATCTCCTGTAAAAATGATGATGGTATTGGAAATGGTGTAGATAGGTGTTATAGCGATAAAGATTGTGAAATTGGTGAAATCTGTACGAATTTTTCAAATTGTATAGAGGGCGAAAGATGTTCAGCTGAAAAAGATTGTTCCTCTGGAAAAATATGTAGTGAAGAGATAGGGCTTTGTCTTGGAGAAAATAGTTGTAAAAATGATTCAGATTGTCTTAGATATAACATGAGATGTATTGCTGGAATCTGTATTGGATGTGAAGATGATTCAGATTGTGCTGAAAATCTATACTGTACAGCTGGAGCATGTGTTGAATCTCAGAATGGATGTAAATATATTGAATGTGAAAATAATCAATGGTGTAATCCATTAACAACATCTTGTGAAGATATTGCTGTTGAGTGTTCTTATGACAATCCTTGTCCATTTGGATTACCTTGTATTGATGGATATTGCAAACCTTTAGAAAATGGTTGTCAAGATAGTTCTGATTGTAAAAATGGTTTGGATTGCAATCTAGGAGTCTGTACTGGTTGTAGTGGTGATAGTGATTGTAAATTTGAGCAACAGTGTATTTTTGGTGCATGTATATCTTCTGATATAAATCTTTGTGAATATCAAAGTTGTGAAATAGATGAGTTATGTGATCCTAAAACAGGACAATGTTATCCTAAAAATGGAAAATGTTATGATGAACAAGATTGTCGACCAGGAACTTTATGTCAATATGAGATTTGTATGGGGTGTGTTGATGAAAACTCCTGTCATCCAGATATGAGATGTATTATGACAATGTGTGTTAAATAGATTATGGATTCTAAATGAGTAAAATAAAAAACTTTGGATTAAAAATATTCTCTGTTATTTTTGCATTTCTTATATTTCTTATGGTTCAAATATCTCAAAGCAAAGAGGTAATAGAGAGTGTTAAAATAAAATTATCACTCTCAATACCTGAAAACTATATTTTAGGAAATGATATTCCTGAAGAGATATCTCTTTTAGTTAAAGGCCCTAAAAAAAATATAAGAGATTTTGAAAAAAAGAGAAGTTCAATATTTTTTGATGTTGAAAATTCAAAAATTATCACAATACAAAAAGATAATTTTGGTGAATTAGATAGAATAGAGATTATTAAAATAATTCCAGAGTCTATAAATGTCTCAATAGAGAAAAGAATTGATAAAATAGTTCCAATAACATTAAATACTATTAATGATCTTCCAGAGGGAGTTCAATATCAAAAAAAACCTACAATAAAACCAGAACAGGTAACTATAACAGGACCTCAGTCTTATGTATCCTTAATCGAATCTGTTTATACAGAACCATTTAATCAAAAAAATATATCAGAAAGTGGAGATTCTACAATATTAAAATTAAAAAAAGAGAGTAGTTTTATATCATTTAAAGATATTCAAGCTATTAAAGTTAGTTATAAAATAGAGGAAACAACTCCAAAAAAAGAGTTTGAAAATATTGAAATTGAGTTTTTAAATTGTAATTTAGAGAAAACATTATTAATTCCATTAAAACGCTCTATAAATATAATAGCAAAGGCTCCATACTCCACTATAAATAAAATTTCAGCAAAAGACTTTAAGGCTTATGCAGATTTAAAAGATTGTGATAAAATAAAGCACTCTAAAAACTATGATATATCTGTTACTGTTACATCTGATTTGGTAAAAATTGAGCATATTATTCCAGATTCTGTTATAATTAATAAAAAAAGTGATTTAGAGGAGCAATAGCTTAAAACTGGGGTTATAAAGTAAATAAAATCTTGATTTTATTTACTAAAAAGATGAAAAGGATAGTTTTTTGTCTAAAATTTAAATTCCACTGAATAGTTACATTCTATTAAAGTAGATGATATAAGACAATATAAAGGGTTTTTATGGAAAAAGAGTTGATTGAGTTTTCAGGAGTTTTGCCAATTTATAAAAAAAGTGGAATAAGCTCTTTAGATGTTTCAAGAGAGTTAAAAAAAAGATTTAAATTTGATAAAATAGGTCATTTAGGAACACTTGATCCATTGGCAGAAGGGGTTTTACCTATACTTATAAACAAAGCAACAAAAATAGCACAATTTGTTGATAACTACTCAAAAAGATATAGTGCTGTTATGAGATTTGGAATAGAGACCGATTCGGAGGATATAACAGGAGAAATAGTCTCTGAACATGATTGGAGTCATATTACAAGAGAGATTTTTTCTGAAAAAATACTAAATTTTATTGGAGAGATTGAGCAAAAACCATCAAAATTCTCTGCAATAAAAATAAATGGAAAAGAGGCCTATAAAATTGCTCGTTCTGGTCAAGAGGTTGATATACCATCACGTATTGTAAAAATTGATAAAATAGGGATATTAAATTGGTCAATGCCATTAATTTCTATTGATGTATTATGTTCAAAAGGAACCTATATTCGTTCATTAGTTAGAGATATTGCAAGAGCTTTAGATAGTGGAGCAACAATTCAAAGTTTAATTAGAACAGAGTCTGCATCAATTCCTTTAAAAAACTCTGTTTTATTAACAGATATAAATACAAAAGGAGATATTCAGAAACATCTTATATCTATATCTAAAATGATTCCATTTAAACTTTATAGTTGTAAACAGAGTGAATATGAACATTTTATTCATGGAAGAGATTTTAAAGTCACTATTCCTCAAGGAAATTATCAAATAGAGTATAACTCCTCTATTCTAGGTGTTATTGATGTAAAAAATGATGGAATTGTAACTGTTTTAAGTAGATTTTAATATATTATTTTTTTATTCTTCATCATGAAAAAGATATTCAAGATAGTCTTGGAGTGTTCTGCTTGAAACTCTTATCTGGTTTCTAAAAATATACTCTTCAAACTCAATTTGAAGTTCTCCTGCTGATTGATAACGATTTTCAGGATTTTTTGCTAACATTTTCATGATTATATCATCAATCTCTTTTGGAATCTCAATAATTGAAGAGACTGGTTCAATTGGTTCTTGTAAAATTTGATCCATAAGCTGTGATAGATCTGGATTTCTAAATGGTTTACGTCCTGTTAACATTTGATAGAAAACAATTCCAAGACTAAATATGTCAGAACGACCATCAATATCTTTTCCTAAAATCATCTCAGGAGACATATAGTTTGCTTTTCCTGGTATTTTTGAGAATGTTTCAATATGTTCAGAGCCAGATGTTTGCATAACTCCAAAATCTAATAATTTAACAACACCTGTTCTGGTAACCATTATATTTTGAAGAGATATATCTCTGTGAACTATATTGTATGATTTTCCAGATGGATCTGAAAAATTGTGTGCATACATTAATCCTTGACAAGTCTGTTCAAGGATTTTTATTATTATTGGTAGTGGAATTCTCTCTTTTTTTTGAAAAGCCCCTTTTCCAATTTGAAAGAGATCTTTTCCATCAATATACTCCATTAAAATATAGTACTCTTCATCTATTTTGTTAAGATCATAAACTTGAACAATATTTTCATGCATCAATTTTGCTGTTATTTTCGCCTCTTGAAAAAACATCTCTATAAAAAGTGGATTTTTTATATAATCTTTTTTGATATTTTTTAATACAACATATCGTTCAAATAGCTCTGATACTTTTTGAAGAGCAAGAAAAACCTCTCCCATTCCACCAACAGCAATTCTCTCTTTTATTTTTATATTGTTAAATTCATATCCAATTTCCATTTCTCTATTTTCCCATAAATTCAGTTATAAAACTATCAAGGTCTGAGTGATGTTTTTTTATATGATAAGCTGATACCTCAATAATTTTCACAAAATTTTTATAAGCCTCCTCTAAGTCATTATTTACAAGAACAAAATCAAAATATGAGATATATGATATCTCTTTTTTTGCATTATTTATTCGTATATTTATTGACTCCTGAGAGTCTGTTTTTCGATTTGTTAATCGCTCTTTTAATATATCTAATGATGGAGGAAGAATAAATATTGATGTTGCCTCTGGAAATACTTTTTGTAAATTTAATGCTCCCTGATAATCAACATCAAAAATAACATTATAACCACTATTGATAAGTTTTCTACTCTCTTTTTTATCTGTTCCATAATAATTGCCATGGACCTCTGCCCACTCAGCAAAATCATTATCCTCTATTTTTTTTAAAAAGAGCTCTTTTGATATAAAATGATAGTCTACTCCATCTATCTCATAATTTCTAGGAGTTCTTGTTGTATATGAAACAGAAAGAGAGCTTTTACTTTCTCCTAAAAATCTTTTAATAAGTGTTGTTTTACCTGCTCCAGATGGGGCTGTAATAATAATTAATTCACCTTTATTCCACATTTTGAACCTGCTCCTTCATTTTCTCTATTTCAGATTTTAATAAAACAACATTATGAGTACTTTCTGCAAACCACCCTTTTGATGCAATTGTGTTAGCTTCCCGATTCATCTCTTGAAGAATAAAATCAAGTTTTCGACCTGATTGTTCCTCTTTTACTGTTTTTGAAAAAAGGGATATATGTGCATTTAAACGGGTAATCTCCTCTGAAAAATCATATCTTTTTATTAGAAAAATAAGCTCTTGTTCAAGACGATATGGATCTATTTCTGCTGTAGAGAGATTTTTTATTTTTTCAGATATAATGTTTTTTATTTCAGAGTAGTGTTGTTCTAACTGTTTTTTTAAAATATTATTAATATTAATAATAGAGTTATTTCTACCATTTAAATCATTAAATAAAAACTCACCCTCTCTAATTTTTGAGTTTTCAAGATTTTTTAATAAAATCTCCATTTCAGACTCAATTTGGGATATCTCTAAATTATTAAAAAACTGTTTCTGTGGTTTATAGAGATTTATTAAATCTGATGGAGTAATTTTTTTAAAAAAATCACCATAATATTTATTAATACTTTCATTATTATAAAGATAGTTATCAATATCTGTTAAATTTTCAGCTGCAAAATCTAAAAAATCTTTTAAATTTGCAGATTGAAGATTTTTTTTAACAAATCCTTTTACTGTAATTGAGCCACGAGGAATAATTTTAGAACCCTTTTCAAAAAAATATTGTTCTAAAAAAGATAATGTTGAATCTAATTCAAAATTCCAGTTTAAAAATCTATTATTTAAAGATTTTATCTCAAAAACAAACTCTACTCCATTTATGGTAAAACTATGTTTTGCAAAACCTGTCATACTTTTCATAAAAAACCACTCAAAAGAGTAATCATTATAGAGTATTTTCTTTAACTAATCAACTATTTTAACTTAAATAATCTTTATTTTAGGGCATTTACTCTTTTTAATAGTTAATATAGTTAAAATATATCTATTTTAAGAGAGTTGATTATAAATAGATATCTCTTAGTTTTTTAAATTTTTTATAATAGACATAAATATATTTTTTTGTTAAAATCAATTTCTGTTTTGAGAGAAAACTCAGAGGATTTTTATGGAGATTTTTTTAATTGTTAGTTTAGTTTTTTTTGCTGTATTTTTAGCTAATTTTATGAATAAATCATCAAAAAATAGTAAAGAGAAAAAAATAGATATTAATAAATTAGATGATTTTATGTTAGAGTTAAGGGAGTATCCTCCTGAACTGGAGTTCCAAACTCTTTTAGAGTATATCAAAAAAGAGAATGATCCTATAATTGTTGAAAAAATAGAGAAGCGATTATACTATTTTATAACAGCATTTCCTAAAGTTGCACTAAGAAAATTTATATTTTTTGAGGATTGGAATATTAATTCAAATTGGAAAGAGATTCTTTGGGAGATTGGTTTTTCATTAGTTTTCTCTCTTGCAGATTTTTATGTTGATGAGATAGATAATGAGACTGCTCGAATAAGAGTTTTTGAGCTTTTGGAGCATTTTGGAAGTGGTGGAGTAAAAAAATTCTTAAACTATATTGAAAATGAGAAGGAGATTCCTGAAGTATTTATTCAGCATTTTGAGGATGATAGAGATATGCTCAGAAAAAAATATGACTTATAAATTATTAAACCTATTTTATTTAATTACTCAAAATCTTAATTTTTATT
>JAFGXH010000020.1 GCA_016936735.1 bacterium | reverse complement strand
TATTTTTTTTATGTTCAGCGGGTTAAAACCACGCTGTTCATTAATAAAAAGATTTTTTTACTTTATAAAAAGGCTCTGTTGCTTCGTATTTTTATCTCCAATCTCCCTCTCCCCCATTTACTTCGTAAATTACCCCCTCTCCACTATGTGGTGATGGGGTGAAAAAAAGAAAAAATATTTTTTTGTGTCTGGAGGGGATGTGAAGATAAGAGTAAAAAGTAGTTATGAATAAGTTAAATGTTGCCCATTCTTTAGATAAAAAATAAAATCATTTAGGTATGAATTCAAGACTATTCGATTTTAAGAAAAATCTACCCTCAAAAGAAAATGATTAAACAGATGAAACTATTTTTTTACAGTAGGATATCTTTTTTGTTGTCTGTTTTACTCTTTAGTGATATAAAATAGGTTGTTATGATTTGTTTATTTACAAAAATCTATCAATTTTCACAGATTTTATTTTTCAAATGATTTGAGTATGATTTTTATAAAACTATTTCAATTCAGAGGCTATTTATGAGTGATAAAAGAGATATGTTTTTACAATTAGTTCTTCCTGAAGTTAAAATGTTTATTCAAGGAAAAGATGAAGAGGCTCTAAAATATCTTTTAGATGAGTTTTTCCCTCAAGATGTTGCAGAGATAATGGATGAATTAACTGAAGAGGAGAGATCTTTTTTATTTCAAGTTTTACCAAAAGAGCAGGCAATTGAGGTATTTTCAGAGCTAGATTATCCAGAACAGGAGGAGATTCTCCAAACTTTAAATGAGGAGATGATTGGGGATGTCTTAAATGATATGGCTCCTGATGATAGAACTGAACTATTTGAGGATTTGCCTGAAGAGATGGCTCAAAAATATCTTGAGGCACTCTCTCCAGAGGAGCAGGATGTTGCTAGAAGATATATGGCATATCCAGAATACTCTGTTGCTCGTTTAGCAACTCCAGATTTTGTAAAGTTAAGCTCAAAAATGAGTGTTCAAGAGGCAATAAGTCATTTAAGAACAAACTATAGAGATAAAGAGACAATATACTACTCATATATTCTTGATGAGAATGGACGTTTAGATGGTGTTATATCATTAAAAGAGCTTATTCTTGCAGAACCAGAGAGTATACTTGAGGATATTATTGACTATAGTAGTCTTATATCTGTTGAGGCTTCAATGGATCAAGAGAAAGCAGCAGAGATAATGAATAAATATGATTTAATAGCTCTTCCTGTTATTGGTTCTGGAGATAAAATGATTGGTATTGTGACATTTGATGATCTTGTTGATGTTGTTCAAGAGGAGGCAACAGAGGATATTCATAAAATGGGAGGTATGTTACCAACAGAGGATAACTATCTTGATACCCCTTTTAAAGAGATTTTTAAAAATCGTGTTCTTTGGCTTGTTGTTTTATTAGTTTTACAAAGTATAACAGGAATGGTTTTAAAAAGATTTGAGACTGTTTTAGATCAAGTTGTAGCACTATCATTTTTTATTCCATTACTTATTGGTACTGGAGGAAATGCTGGAACTCAATCTGCAACACTTGTTATTCGTGGTTTAGCAACAGGAGAGATTAGTAATGGAGATTTATGGCCATTAATAAAAAAAGAGCTACTCCTTGCAGGAGCAATGGGAATAATATTAGCTGTTTTAACTTTTGGACGAGTCTATTTACAAGAGAGTGCTTTTGATATCTCAATTGTTGTTTCTCTTGGACTTTTAACAACAATGACTGTTGCAATGATATCTGGTACAATACTTCCTGTTTTTTTTAAAACAATTAAGTTAGACCCAGCATTAATGAGTGGTCCATTTATATCAACATCTATTGATATAATTGGATTAGTTATATATCTCCAAATAGCAAGAGTTATTTTAGGAATTTAAAAAAAAATTTTGTATTTTTTTTAAAATTTGGTAGAATAGTTTTTATAGAATTGGAGTTTTTATGAAATATATTAAATATCTTATACTATTTTTCATTGTAACCTCTTGTTATGGACCTCAACCACTATATAAAGAGATTTTAAAAGAGAACTATGAGTATATTGAGGCAAGATTAGAGAGTGGTGCAGATCCAAATTATAAATCAAGAAAAGGGGTCTCTCCTCTTGTTATGGTTATTGATAAAGGGGAGTATAAAAAAGCAGAGCTTTTACTGAAATACTCTGCAAGAGTTGATACAGATTGGAATAAAAAATCAATACTATATTCACTATTATCAAAAAGATGGAAAGATGATAAAACTCCTCAAGAGTTTTTTGATCTATTATCTAAACTGATTGAGATTGATAAAGAGAGTGGTTTTGAGCTTTTCAATTATGAAACAATATATACCGCAAAAGCGATTTATCTATCATTTCACTCAGAGAGAATTTTTAAATTTCTATTAGAAAAAGGGGTTCCTTTTGATTCAAATAGTAATATATTTGATCAATCAGTAGCTGTTTATGCCTTAAAAAGCAATGCTGATCCAAAAGTTATTGATTATCTTTTAGATATGAATCCTAAATTGGTAGAGAATAGATATTTCCCAATAGCTCTTTCCAATTATGAAAAAAGAGATGAGTTAAAACATAGAGAGATTTTAGAACCATTTTTTGTCTCACAGAATTTAGAAAATAATAAAACTAAAGATACTATTTTTATTCCAGACTATTCAATAAACTCTTTATCAAAATATGAATATTTTAATGAGGTTTTAGAGCATTGGAATAACTCTCCAGACTATTTAATTGATATAAAAAGTGGAATGTTAGATAACTACTGTAGTCTTTTAGAGTTTGTTGTATTGCTTGAGAAATCAAATACAAAATACTCAAAATACTCAAGGTATGAGTATGGAAATAGCTCTTTTTATACAAACTGTAACTATTTGAATAAAAAAACTAAACTTTGCTCTCACAAGATAGTTATCTATCCATCAGAACTTGTTGATAGTTTATCAATACTTCATTTTGCATCTATATTAGATAGAGATGATAAAATAGAGGAGATTGTTTTAAATAAAAAAATCTCTCCAAATATAAAAACAAAAAAGGGAATAACACCACTTATGATTGCCTCTTGGTTAGGTAATGTTGGAGTTATAGAGGTTTTATTAAAAAATGGTGCAAATATTGATGAGATATCTCATTATAATCAAACAGCACTATTTTTTGCTGTCACAAATAGACAGTATAATGCTGTTAAACTACTATTATCAAGAGGTGCTAATATAAATCACTCAGATATTTTCCAGAATAGAGCTCTTCACTTTGCAAAATGGAACTCAGATTCTAAAATGATTGAGATTCTAAAAGAGCATAACTCAGAGGAGAGTTTAAATATTTTTAGCCAGAAATAGATCAAATTATTCTCCAAAATAGTACTATTTTCAAATAAAAAATGTTATACAAATATTTGTTTTGAATTATTAAAGGTTGGTTATGATAATTGAACATTTAAAATCATTAAAAGATAAACATACATTTCATTGTAGTAATATTGCAAAATATTTTATAACAATCTCTGATGTATTAGAGATTGAAAATGCTATAGATTTTGCAAAAGAGAAAAATCTACCTTTAACTATTATTGGAGATGGTGCTAATTTCCTTTTTACAAAAGAGATTATTGATTCTGTTTTTTTGAAAATTGAGAATAAAAAGATTTTTATTTTAGATAATGGTTTTATAAAAGCCTATGCTGGTGTTGATTGGGACTACTTTGTCCAGTTTTCATTAGAGAACTCTTTTTATGGTTTAGAGAATCTTTCTGGAGTTCCAGGAACAGTTGGTGCATCTGCTGTTCAAAATATTGGTGCTTATGGTGTTGAGGTTTCAGAGTTTATTCATGAAGTAGAGGTTTTTGATATATTTTTAAAAAAACAGGTTGTTTTAGATAAAAATTCACTTAATTTTGGCTATAGAGACTCTATTTTTAAAAAAAATAGGGGAAAATATATTGTTTTATCTGTTACTTATAGACTTTTTAATACTCCCAAAACAGTTTTAACATATCGAGCACTTTTAGACTCAATTGGTAATTGCAGTGAAATAACCCCCAAAAAAATAAGAGAAACAGTTTTACAAATAAGAGATAGCAAATTGCCTAACCCTAAAAATATTGGTAATGCTGGAAGTTTTTTTAAAAACCCAGAGGTTGAGAGAGGCTTTTTTGAATCTTTAAAAGAGGTTTATTCTGATATTCCATTTTTTTTGAGTGGAGATTTATATAAAATTCCTGCCGCTTGGCTTATTGAAAAATCTGGTTGGAAAGGTTTTAGAGATGGCTCTTTTGGTGTTCATGAAAAACATGCCCTAATTCTTGTGAATTATGGAGACTCAAAAGGAGCTGACATTTATAGCTTAGCAACAAAAATCATCAAATCAGTTGAAGAGAGATTTGGAATAACTCTTCAACCTGAGGTTGAGATAATTTAAAAATATAGTTTTTCTAAAATAAAAACAGAATAAAATCTATAGATTGTTGACAAAACAGATTAATTTGCATAACATCAATTAATGTTATGTTTTTTATTGTGAGAGATTATGTCAATATTTAAAAATATGATTTTGTTAATATTATTAGCTGTTTCCTCTACATCCTGTAGTGCAAAGCAATCAACCCCAGAGGAGCAACTAGAGAGCTATTTTCTTAAACATGGTGCCGATTTAAAATATCAAAAAGAGTCTTTAGATCTCTATATATCACAAAAAAAGTTTGATAAAGCTTTCAAAGTTTTTGTTAATACAGAGTTTCTTTCTATAAAAAAAGATAAAAATTATAATAGAGAGATGCTTAATTTCATATTTGATTCAATAAAAGATTTATCAAAAAAAGAGCAACTTTATACAATTGAGCAGGTTATGCCTGTTTTTACAGAGATAACCCCTTTATTAGAGAAAAGAGCAGAGATTTTAGCAGAGGGTTCAAGAGAGATTGATGCTTGGATTGAGCTGGAAAAAATATATCAATTGGATTCAAATATAAAAACTATTGGAAAAAAAATCCTTTTTTATGATATCAAAAATCATCTTAGGAAAAATAGTGGAATTAGATATATAACACTTATTTCAAAAATTCACTCTGATGAGAGTAGAGAGTTTATGAAAGAGTATTTAACTAACAATCCATCAGATATAAGAGATGATTTAGAGATAAATGATATAGTATTTGATGAAAAATATCTTCTAAATCAGATAAAAACTCAAAACTATATTCAGAAAAAATCTTGGATAACTCAATCAATAGTTCAGAAAGTTAATTTGGATGAGATAAAAAAAATCTTTGAAAAAGCTGAATTACCTTTAAAATTTTATATATATTACGAATATAGAAGAGTTCTTGGTATTGAATTAGGGGAGGATTTTTTAAAAAATCTTTTAAAAGAGAGCTCTTTTATTGTTAAAAAGGCTGCATTTGAGACTATTTTTGATTTTAAAGACTCTAAATATCTTCAAGATGTTTTAGATGAGATAAATGAGTTTAAAATTACAGATGAAAATGAGTCTCTTCTGTTTTTGCTATTTAAAACTTTAACAATTATTGATAAAAATAGTGGTGAAAAATATATAAAACTATTTGAATCAAAAATTGGAGAGAAAAAACTCTCTATTGATGATTATAAATTAATAAGAGAGGAGTTAAAATATCAATTTTCATTGAAAATTGATAAAGATTTAGTTGAAAATTTAGTTAAAAGTGAGATATTTTTTATCTCTGAAAGGGCTAAAAAATTGATTGAAGATAGTTCTAAAAATAGTGAAAAACATATATTTGATAAAAATCAGTTGTTAAAAAAATCTATTATTGAACGAAAAAAACTGAAATCTAATGCAGATTTTATTAATTGGTATGAGGAGATGATTATTTTTCTTAATAATCTAAATTGATAAAACTTTTAGAATAATTAAAAAAAATTATTTATTAAAAGTGATAGTTACAAGATTTTTAAGAACTATTGTGATATTTTAATATTGAGGTAAAATGAGAGAAGTAAATGGTGAAATGAAAGGAAAAATTCTATCCCTTTTTAAAAATTTAGAGGAGGAGCCTCTATTTTTTATAGAGAGTGGAAGTAGATTGTGGGGAATTGATAGCCCTGATAGTGATTTTGATATTAGAGGGTTTCATATTCAATCTAAAAATCAATATTTTGATTATAAAAAACATAGAGAGATTATAGAGATTGTTGATGGTGATTTTGATTTTGTCTCATATGGCATTGATAAAATGTTTTCATTAATTCTTAAAAGTAATCCATCTGTTTTAGAGTGGATAAGAGCCGATTTGATATATATTAATAATTTTTTTGATTGGGATAGTTTCAAAAAATCTATTTTAGCAAATATAAATCATAAAACACTATATTACCACTATTTGTCAATTGCAAAAAGTGGAATAAATTTTATGAAAGAGAGAGATATTTTTACATATAAAAAACTATTTTACTCTTTGAGAGGATTGTTATCCGCAAATGTTGTGGCAAAAAATATGTTTCCAGAGCTGTTAATTGATAATCTTTTTGAACAAAATGAATCAAATGATGATATATTGCTTATTGCAAAAAAAACTTTGGCAAAAAAGAGAGAGAGTAATGAAAAACAGGAGTTATCAATAGAGGAGAGGGGTGAGTTTCTTCCAATAATAGATGAGTATATAAAAAAATTAGAGCAAATCGATTTAAAAGTTGTTGATAGACAGGACTATCTTGACTCTATTCTTGAAAAATACTCAAATATAATAAAAAGTAGATTTTATAGTTAAGAGAAATATTATAAATTTTAAACACCTGTTAGATGTGAGTTAAATATTTTTTAATTAAAAGGCAAAAATGAGGAAAATATCATATACTATTATTGCTCTTGCACTATTAGAGGTGTTTTTTATTGGTTGGTATGTAACAGTACATCTTAAAATTCTTCCAAACTATGGAACAGTAATAACATCTCAATATTGGAGTTCTCAATTAGAGAACCCATTTTGCTTTGCATTTCAAAAACTTGATGAATCATTTATTGAAACAGAGTTAAAAGTTGAGATTGGAGAGAAAATATATAATTTCAAAACATCAAAAGATTCACCATTTTGTACTTCAATTATAGTAAAAGAAGAAAATATTAGCAACAAAACCCACCCACAAAAGGGGGCTTTAATAAATTCAGATAGAATTGAGTTGAAATTCAGTTTTAATAATGGAAAAGAGCTAGAAAACATTAAAATTCCAATATATTTTAAATCAGATTTTGATGATTCTTTAAATAATAATAGTATAAAAGTGGCAGAGAAAGAGAATTTACAAAAAGAGAGATTTATAGCTTTCCCTGAAAACCCAAAGTTTGAAACAGTTTATATATTATCTAACCATCTATATCCAATACCTTTTGAAAAAAACAGAATATATATATATTCACCCTCTTTGGCAGGAAAAACAGTTTTTATTGATGCCTCAAAAGTGACAAAAGAGGGAGTTGCAAAAGATTTTACTTTTGATTTAGATGGTGTTGCCTATTTTGATGCCCTTTTAATGAGAGTTGAGGGGGATATTATAGTTGATAATAAAAAAAGCCCCTTTGAGGGAAAGTTTTATAAAAGCTTTCTATATTTTGATGATAGTAAAGTTTTTGTTAAAAACAAAAAAAATAGCTCATATTTAGCTGTTTATTGGAATAGTTATCTTATTGATTTTAAAAAAATGGAGAGTGGAGACTCAATTGAACTTTTTAAAACTCCTAATAATATTGAGTTAAAGGGTTTTTGGTTTTATAAACTTTATAATAGTTGGAATTTAAAAGAGAAAATTGATGAAAAAATAGCATTTAATGGAGATAGTAGTGAAAAAAATAGTTTTAATGAGATGTTTTGGGCTCAAAATATTCAAAAAAACGACTATTTAAAAATATATAATAACTATAATGATAAAAAGGATGAGTTAGAACAGTGGAAAAAAGATAGAAAAGAGAGTATATGGTTTGCAACTCTTTTTATATCAATAATAATAGTGATACTGATTTTTATTTTATGGAGAAGGGCTCAAGCAAAAGCAACAGAGGGGATAGATTATGACTTTCATACCTCAAGAGGATATTGGATGATTTATGTTATTCTTGCTTTTATTGCAGCATTTTTTGGAATGATTCTATTTATACTCAAATTTATTTAAGAGAGAACTATGCTGAATAGTTATAAAAATATTATTGAAAACAAAACTATGATTGACATTTTTATTAAATAGTGTATAATTTCTTGCTTGATTGGAGGTTTAATGCATTTTTATCAAAAGTTTCGTTATCCTGAGACAACAAAATTTCAAAAAGTTGTAATAGAGATAACACCAGAGGAGTATTCTAAAGAGATTGATTTAGATGGCGACTCTAGAATAGATAAGAATCTATCTGTTACTTTTGAGATAACACCAATTAGAGCATCACAATATAAAGTTGATGGTTTTTTTGAGGGAGAATTGATTATTCCATGCTCAAGATGTTTAAAGCCAATTTTAATTACTAATTTCGTAAAATTTACGCATGTATATAAATATACTGATGATAATAGTCTTATAGATTCTGATGAAGATAGTGATATAACATACTTTAATAAAACATATTTAGACTTTTTTGAGCTTTTTAGAGATGAGATATTACTAAATGTTCCAGATTATCTATTTTGTAAAGATGATTGTAGGGGGCTTTGTGAAATTTGTGGAACAAATTTAAATGAAGACTCTTGTAATCATTATAAAAATAATGTATAATTAGTGTCTTTTGATTTGAGAGGTAAATTATGGCTGTACCAAAACATAAGAAGAGTGTTTCAAGAACAAGAAGCCGCAGAGCACAAAATGTTAAATTTCAACATCCAACTGTTCAACCATGTCCAGTTTGTGGAACTCCTGCACGTCCTCATAGAGTATGTGTTTATTGTGGTCACTACAAAAACGAGCCTGTTCTTGCGGCAGAGGGTTATTCTGAACTCCCTAAAACTGCTGAATAAGAATCACTATTCAAAATTAATAAAAAAGGGGTTTTAAGCCCCTTTTTTATTTTTAAATCTACTAATATCACTCTCTTTACCAAGAATAATAAGTTGGTCTCCCTTTTTCAATCTATATTTTCCTGTTGGAATAGACTTTATATTATCAATACTATTATATATTAAAATAATCTCTAAAGAGTATTTTTGAAAAAAATTCATCTCTGCAATAACTTGATTAAAAAACTCTTTCGATTCATCAAGAAGCTCTATCCAATAACCATCACTAAACGGAATTTTTCTTTTGGTAATAATCTCATCTCCACCAATCATATTTGCTAATAGATTTTTTTGAAGTTCAACATTATATAAATTAAAAATCTCCTCCTCTTTTACCATTCCAATATAGATATTATTGGAGTCACAAACAGGAAGCTCTCTATACTCTGAGTTAGCAAAAACCTCTAAGGCATCCATCCAATTAAAATCACTTTGTAAAATAGTACTACTCTCCATTACATCAATAGCATTCAATATCTCATTTAATATCTCTGAACTCTCCTCTAAAATCCATTTTAAAGATTTTAATGATACTATTCCACAAAAGGTTCGATTACTATCTGACTCTATAATAGGTAAAATCTCAAAATTTGAATTAATAAAAATTCTGATAATTGTTTTTATAGATGTTGATTTTGTAATAAATTGATTACTATTTTTTACTATCGTTGTTATCTCTCTATTTTTTAGTGGATTATCTTTTCTATTTTTATGCAGATATATTCCATTTAGAGCCAATTTTTGTGTATATATTGACTCCTTTTTAATAAAGGTTGTTATTAGTGATGCTGTGATTGAGGTTATAATAAGTGGTGCAATAAGTGTATAGTTTTGAGACATCTCAAAAATAATAAACATTGATGCAATTGGAGCCTGTGTTGCACCAGATAAAACACCTGTCATTCCAAGAACAGCCCAAAGAGAAAGTGGAATAGAGTTATGACCTAATAAAGCAGCTGTTTTTCCAACAAATAGACCAAATGTTACACCAATTAGTAGTGATGGTGCAAAAACTCCTCCAGAGTGACCAGAACCAAGTGTGATACTTGTTGCAATAATTTTTAAAAATACAATAATTATAAGAATCCAATATAGTGAATTTTCTTGAAGTGTCACATTTATTACATCAAATCCAACTCCCATAATTTGAGGATAAAATATACCAATTAAACCAACAAAAAATCCACCAATTGCTGTTTTTAAAAATAGTGGTATTTTTAAAATTTTATCAAAGAGATACTCTGAATAGTATAAAACCCAAATAAATAAAAGAGATAAAAAACCTGCTCCAACTCCCATTCCAGCAAATAGAAAAAAATGATCTGCAGATGATATATGATACTCTGTAAAAGATAATATAACTCTATTTCCAAGAAAATGGTGTGAAACAAGGGTTGATGAAACTGTTGCAACAATAATAGGCGAAAATGTTGTAATACTAAAATCACCCAAAATCACCTCTGCTGCAAAAAGTGCACCAGCCATTGGTGCATTAAATGCTGCTGCAATACCACTTCCTGCTCCTGCTGCAACAAGAAGTTTTATATAATCCTCCTTTTTTAAAAAAAATCTAGCTATATTTGAACTTAAACTTGCACCAATTTGAGCCTGTGGTCCCTCTGAGCCAATAGATGCTCCAGAACCAATTGATAGAGCACAGCTTAATGTTTTAGAAAATGCAACTCTTAATCTAATTTTTCCACCTCTCATCATTACAGATGCCATTACATCAGGAACTCCACTCCCTTTTGTTTCAGGTGCAACAAACTGAACAATGAATCCAACAACAGCTCCAATTAATAGTGGAATTAAAAGAAGTTGCCAAATAGAGGCGTTTGTAAAAAGCTCTATTGGTTTTCCCTTTCCAAAAAATAGATTTTGAAAAAAAATTATAATATGATGAACACCAACAGCACCAAAACCTGTTAAAGCACCTATTATAATTGCTAAAAATGTTATATATATTCTCTCATTTAAGTTTTTATTTTTATTAAAATGGGAAATATCTATTTTCACAATATTTTTCACTATAAAAACAGATAGATTTTATATCGATTCTATTTTTTTTGTCAAGATTTTTAAACTATAATGCAACCGAAATAAAAACTTTAATAGCCCATAATAAAAATGATAAAGATAATAGAGGTAAAATAAGAAGTATATATGGATTAGCCATTAATGATTTAAATTTTCCACTATTAGAGACAGATAATTTTCCACCTAAAATATCAAAAAATATAACTTTTTTAGGATTTTTATAGGAGTATAATAGAGCCTCTTCAGAATCATCCATTAAAGAGTTTGCCTCCCCTTTTGAACTTATTGAAACTGTTTTTTGATAAGATTTTTTTCCTTCATCAGAGTACTCAAAAGTCAGTTTCCAATGTGCATTTTTTCCAGAGATATATTTGTGAGAAATCAGTCTACCATATGAAAAAACTCCATTTTTTAATAAATCAATAGTTGATAAATACCAAAATAAAAACCTACCTAAAATAATGATAAAAACAATAGCCATCATTATTGTTGGAATTAAAACAACCCCTTCACCACTTTTTGTACAACTATTTGGAGATATAACTTTTGATGATTCTGGATAGTTTTTAGAGTATTTTAATTTTATGATATCACCAACTCTCTCTTTTGGTGTTTCAGGATTAAAAGATTTTGGGAAAAAACAGGAGTCTATTTTTATAAAATCATTTCCAATACTATTAGAGTTTATATCAGTATTATATTTATAATTCATCTCATAATAGTATTTTCCTCTATCATTTTTACCTGTTGCAGCTTTTTTATAAATTGATTGAACGAAACCATCTGATTCGACAAAAACCCCCTTTCTTATCTCAAAATTACCTCTATTATTATTAACCAATACTACAAAAAAAATTGAAAATCCAGCTATTAAAATAAACATAATTTGAACCCAAATTTTACCAAAAAAAAGTCCAACTTTA
>JAFGXH010000167.1 GCA_016936735.1 bacterium | reverse complement strand
CTTGAATTTAGTAAGCCTCATTGGGCTTTTCTATTTTTTCCCTCCTCCTTTTTTTTATTTGCCGCTTTTGCGGCTTTTTTTTTGTTTATTATGTTTTTTATTTTCATCTTTTTACTTACTTTAGAAAAAATTGTAACATTTACACCAAATCTTACAAATATTATTTTTGAATTAGATATGCAGAAATCACTTATAGCTGTATCTAAACACTCAAAATCTACACCCAAAACAAAAGATATAGGAGATTTAACCCATTGGGATTACGAAAAGATTATAAAATTAAAGCCATCAATTGCTATTTTGCTTAAAGAGCAAAGAGATGAAATTAATCAATTAAATAGATTTGGTATTCAAACATATCAATTTGATTCAAATAGTATTTTCACAATACAGTTTGAAATTAAAAAGCTTGCTAAAAAAATCTTTAATTTAGATTACAAATATAAATATACCCCAGCAGTAATATCTGGTTTATCAATATTAAATCCTAATCCCAAAAAAATATTAGTTGTTATTGATAGAGACCCCTCAAAATTAAAAGAGATATATGTTGCAGGATCTAAAACATTTTTTGATGAATTTTTTTCTATTTGGGGTGGTTTTAATTGCTATAAAAATAGTGGTTATAAAAAAATATCTTTAGAACAGATTATAAAATTGAACCCAGACTTTATAATTGATTTAACATTTAATGCAAATCCAATAGTTTGGAGTGAGTTTAAGTGGAAAATTATAACTTTTTCAGAGATATCTCCTTTACTTCAATTATCTGAAAATACAATAAGATTTATTTTAGAACATAGAGAAACCATTTTTAACTACAAATAACCTCTAAAATACTCAGCAATATCACTATTATTGTTTCTATAAAGTTCTCTTTTTTCTTGTTTTCTACTCTTTTTTTTGTTATTCTCCTTTCCATTGAATTGTCTTTTTTTAGTTTTGTTATAGAAACTTGATGATTTAAGAGAGTCTCTATCTCTTTTTTCCTAAAAAATTTTCTTATTGTAAATTAGTAACTATTTTTTAATTTATTGGATTTTTTATGAATATTTTATCTATATTTTTTATTATATCATTAAATAATACTCTTAAATTTGAGGATTTTTTAATTAAAGTAGAAAAAAATAGTCTACAACTTAAATCAGTTAAAATTGATAAAGATATATCAACTTTAGATTTACAAAAAAATAAATCCCTCTATTTTCCAAAAGCAGATTTTCAACTCTCTTATCAAAACAGTACAATGCAAGAGGCTATCTCTGATAAAAATAATCCATTTTGGAAAAAATCTTTATCTATATCTTTACCACTTTTTCTAGGTGGTTCAAGAGTTATTCAAGAACGATTATTGAAAATAGCTTTAAACCAGAGTGATTTAACATATAATTCAGCAAAAGAGAGAATATTTGGAGAGGTTATAAAGCTATTTAGTAATATTTTTATTCAAACAAATAAAATAGAACATCTAAAAAAATCAATATCTATTGCTAAAGAGAATTTTAATTATATAGAGGAGCTTTTTAAAGTTGAAAGAGCTACAAAATTGGAGCTTGATACGTTTCAATTAGTATTAGAGGAGAGAGAGTTAGCTCTTATTCAATCTCAATTTGAGCTTAATAAAGAGTGGGATTCACTCTCATACTATATATCTGAAAATAGTTTAATTTTTGATTTTGTAGCTTTTCCTGAAACAGTTGATAATATTTTGATAAAAGTAGATGATTCAGATTTTTATGAAAAATCTCATTCAAAATGGTTAAAAAATAGTATTATACTAAAACAATATAAAGAGTTAATAAAATATAGTGAAATTTCAGAGGATTTAAGCTATACAGAGTTTTTACCAAAACTCTCAATGTATTATAATTATGATTCAGGAAATTTCGAAAATCCATTTACAGATAGATTGTCAAAACAATCACATCTATTTGGTATATCTTTAAATTTCAATATATTTAATGGATTTCAAGATACAATTAATTTAAAAAAATCCAAACTACAAACTGTTAAACAGAAAATAGAGTATTTAGATGCTCAAAACGAGTATGAAACAGTTTTAAAACAGATGATAATAACACTAAACTCTCTACAAAAACAGTATAATATTTATAAAAAAACAGTTGAACTATCACAAAAGAAAATAGATGAATCAAATATTCTATATAAAGAGGGAAAAATAACATATATAGAGCTTTTAGATAATGAAAATGCTTATATAACTAATAAACTTAAGTTTTTAGAGGTTGAGGGCTCTATTTATAATACATATTATCAACTATTAGTATTTATTGGTGATATAAAATAGAGTATTTGTAGTCATAAAAATAACATATAAAAAAAAATTATATTTTATCTTTTTTGTTTATTTAAATAAAAAAGTGTTAAAAGATTATTTATATAGCAATTATCTTTTTAAATGAACAAAAATATATATCAATTTCAGCGGGTTAAAACCACGCTGTTCATTTATTTATTTCAATGAACTTAGATATTTGCTATATAAATGTAACTATTGTAAATTTACTACAAACTAAAAATATATTTGAGGTTTTTTATGAGATTTCTAACTATTTTATTTATATCAATTCTTTTTTTCTCATGTGGAGAACCACCTCAAAAAGAGAAAATCCCTGAAAGAGGAGAAAAAAGAGTAAAGTTAACTAAGAAAGTTACCACTGCAGAATTTAAACTTGATAAACAGTTAAAACAGAAGAGATTTTATGCTGTTTTTAACTCCATTAATGATATCACTATAATATCAAGAGCATCAGGTATTTTAGAAAATTTTAATGGAGAAATTGGAAAATTTGTAAAAAAGGGAGATATTATTGCAGAGATTGAGGCTAATCAGAAAAAGTTAACTCTTGAGGCATATCGGATTCAATTAAAAGAGGCAAAAATTGGTTTTGATTTTCAAAAAAGGGTTTTTGAAAGAGATAAGTCTCTTTTTGACAAAAAACTTATTTCACAAGAGAAGTTTGAACAATCAGAGAATACATTAAAAACAGTAGAGATATCTCTTAAAAAAATAGAAAATCAGATAGAGACAACAAAACTTACTTTAAGTTATCATACAATAAAAGCACCTTTTGATGGAGTAATAGCATCATCTTCTTTAAAAAAGGGTAGTTTTATAAGAGAGGGATCAGAAATATTTAGATTAGTTCAATACTCTCCTCTTGAGGCTATTATTGGTTTGTCCAATGATGTTTTTTATGAACTACAAACTCTTAAAGAGATTCCTAAAGTCTCTATTGAGTTTAAAAATAGAGTTTTTTATGGAGTAATAAAAGGGATATCTCCATCTCCATCAACTCAAACACAACTATATAGTGCTAAAATAGAGTTAACTTTAAATGATGGAGATATTTTAGTTCCTGGTTCAATGACAACAATTAAAGTTCCAATAAAAAAATATGAGGATGCTCTTCGATTAAAACGCTCATATTTAAAATTTAAAGACAATGAGTATTCTGCCTTTATATTCCAAGATGGTATTGCTAAAATTGTAAAGCTCTCTCTTCTTGATGAGGATGATGGAGAGTATATTATGAAACCAATGGATTCAACTAATAGTAGCTTTAAAATTATAACATCAGGAATTGATGCTATTGAAGATGGACAGAAAGTAGAGATTATTAAATAAAATTAAATTATTTTTTAGTTTTCTAAAGCTAAAAAAAGTAAAAATATCTGATATTTAACTGGAGATTTTATGGGAATATTTAAACTATTTCTAAATAAACCAATAATAGTTCATTTTATATTTATTTTTGTAGCAGTATATGGATTTATTGCATTAAAAAAAATTCCTGTTGAGAAAAATCCACAAGTTACATTAGATTTTGCTATTATTATGACTACATATACAGGAGCATCTCCTGATCAAATAGAGAGCCTTATAACGATTCCAATTGAGGATGCAATTGCAAATATTCAGGATATAAAACAGATTCGTTCACGTTCTGAAAATGGAAAATCAATAATATTTATTGATTTTGTTGATGGTGTAAAAAACTATGATCAAAGAGTTATTGATATACAAACAGAGATTAATAAATTACCAAATCTTCCCTCAAAAGATGAGATGGGAGGACCATTTGTTTATAAAATAAGTACAGGAGATACAGAGCCTGTTTTAAAAATAATGCTTTCATCAGAGAAACAGGATGAAGCATCTTTTAAAAATATTGCAGAGAATTTAAAGCGAGTTATTACCAAAAAAGTAAAAGGGGTAAAAAATATAGAGATTGGAGGTGTTGCTGACTATCAAATTGAGGTGATTTTAAAAAACAGTCTTTTAATCCAACATCAAACAACAATAGATGATATTGTTTCTGCCTTATCTCTTCAGAATTTTAGAACTCCTGGTGGAAAAATGAGTGTAAATAATCAGAGTGTTATGGTAAAACCAGTTGGAAATATAAAATCTCTTGAGCAGATAAAAAATATAGTAATAAAGAGAGAGTCAACAGGAGAAAAACTATATTTAAAACAGTTAGCTATTGTTGAACAGAGAAAAATAGATGGATCAATAAACTCATATCTTAATAGTAGTCCATCAATATCTTTTTATGTTATGAAAGAGCAATCTGCAAATGTTGTTGAGATTAGTGATAAAACAAAAAAGGAGATATCCTCATTTTTAAAATTTTATCCTGATATATCAGTAAGCTTTGAACAGGATGGTGGAGAGGAGGTATCTAAAAGTATATCTATTTTAAGAGATAATGCACTATTAGGAATGGTATTAGTATCTATTTTACTATTTCTTTTTATGGGGTGGAGAGCTGCATTTTTAGCTGTTATTGGAATTCCATTTGCATTTTTTGCCACATTTGTATTAATGTATTTTTTTGGATATACAATAAACTCTTTATCTCTTTTTGCAATGATTCTTGTATCTGGAATGCTAGTAGATGATGCAATTGTTGTAATAGAGAATGTATATAGATTTAGAGAGGAGGGGTATTCTCCATTTGATGCAGCTTTAAAAGGAACTGTTGAGATTGCACTTCCTGTTATATCTGCTGTTTTAACAACAGTTGCTGCTTTTTTACCTTTATTAGGAATTACAGGTGTTTTTGGTAAGTTTCTAGCCCTATTACCAGTAATAGTAACATTTACATTAGTTGCCTCTCTTTTAGAGGCAATTATAGTTTTGCCAGTCCATCTATATGAGATGAAAAATCTTTATAGAGAGGAGAAAAAAGATAATAATAGAGTTTGGCAAGTTGTTGTTAATATCTATAAAAAAACTCTATATTTTTCTCTAAAATTAAGATATCTATTTTTATTAGTAATAGTGGCTCTTTTAGTATACTCATTTTTTATTGTTTCTCAACTTAAAACAGTTCTGTTTCCAGCAACAGATACAGATGAGCTTACTGCAAAAATTGTTTTAGTTGAGAATGCTTCATTAGAGACAACAACAGAGTATGTTAAAAAAGTTGAAAAAGAGATTTTAAAAAAATTTTATCCAAATAAAATTAAAAGTGTAATATCTGTAGTTGGTCGTGTTGTTGAGGATAATAGATGGATTGTAAGAGAGAATGTTGCTGAATTAAGAGTTAAACTTATAAAAGAGGATAATCTTTTAGGTGAAGAGATTAAAAGGTATATGAGAGATATTATAGGAAATATACCAGAGATTGTTGAGTTCGAATTTTTTCAAAATACAGGTGGCCCTGGTCAAGGTTCTCCAATTGATATATCAATTGCAGGTGAAGATATGAGAATTCTTATTGAGATTGCTCAGAAAATTCTTGCTTTTCTTAAAGAGGAGAAGGGGGTTGTTGATTTACGCTCCTCTATTATGAGAACAAATAGTGAGATTGTTATTGAGCCAAATAGAGAGATGATAAATCAAATAGGAGTTCCTATCTCTAAAATATCATCTGCAATTAGAGGTATGATTTCAGGAAGAGTTGCTGGAAAATATCTAGATGTTGATGGAAAAGAGTTAAATATTTGGGTTAGATTAGATAATAAAGAGAATTACTCATTTGATGATATTAAAAATATACCTATTCAAAAATCTTCAGAAGGGATTATTGTTTTAGGTGATGTTTCAAAAATATTGGAGGTTGAGGAGTTAGCAAAAATATCAAGAGAGGATAGAGCTCGTGAGGTAAGAGTAAAAGCAAATATTGATCCAAAAATAACAACATCAAATGAGGAGAATAAAAAAATATCAGAGAGATTTTTAGATTACATTTCTGAAAATTATCCAGGATATGTTTTAAAATTAAAAGGGGAAGCAGAGGAGCAAAAACAGGCTTTTTCTGATATTTTTTATGCATTTTTAATGGCAGTTTTAATTATCTATATAATTTTAGGAATCCAATTTGACTCATTTTTTCAACCATTTATTGTTTTATTAACAGTTCCTTTTGCATTTATTGGTGTTGCTATAGGATTACATTTATCAAATCTTCCTGTATCATTTATGAGTGGAATATCTCTTGTTGCTCTTGTTGGAATAGTTGTAAATGATTCAATAATCCTTGTTGATTTTATAAATAGGGTTAAAAAAAGGGTTACAACTAGACGTGAGGCTTTAATTGAGGCTGGTTCAACAAGATTAAGACCTATAATATTAACAACAGTAACAACAATTGGGGGACTTATTCCAATGGCATTTTTTCTTACTGGTTCAAATAAAATGTGGTCTCCAATGGCAATTACAATGATTTGGGGATTATCATTCTCAACAATATTAACTCTTTTTATTATTCCTGTGATATATGCAATTTTTGATGATATAAAAAAAATTATTATTGGATTTAAAAATCTAATTTTTAGAAAAAATTAATGATTGTTTTTATATAAAAAAAGATATAAAATTTCAATAAATTAATTTGGAGGTTTAATGAAAAGTATAAAACTTTTTGATATTGATGGAACACTAATTGATACAGATACACAGATATATGTTGGAGAAAAATCATATCCACAATCTGAATTTAAACGATTGATAAATGAGGGATATGAGGTTGATTTAAGAGATTTTAATAATAAAGATAAAGTTAGAGAGGATTTTTCAAAAGGAAAAAAATTACCTCTATTTAATATGATTCATAAATATGGTCGTTTGATAAAAAAAGCCTTTATTACTGCTCGTTCTCAAGAGGGAGCTATAGAGAGATGGTTTTTAAAAAACAATATTTTAGGGCATTTTTATGCTGTTAATGATCCAGAATCAAGAGCCTCTTGTTATCAAGGAATGGAGGAGTGGGAACATTGGGATACAGCCCAAAGAAAAGCCAGAATTATAAAATACTATTGTGCAAAGTATGATCTTGTAGAGTTTTATGATGATGAGATTCAAAATCTTGAAGAGGCAAAAAAGATGGGTATGGAGAATCTTGTATTATGGCTTGTAAAAGGAGAAACAATATCTCTATATTTATAAAAGTCCTATTTTTCTACTTTTTAAATCAAAAATTTTTAAAATTGTAATAATTTAATTATCTATCTATACAATAAAAATGAAACTGTTTTCTATTTTTTATAAATAACAAAAAATTTAATATCTATATTTAGTTTTAAAATAGTATTACATAACATTTCAT
>JAFGXH010000166.1 GCA_016936735.1 bacterium | reverse complement strand
TTATATAGTGTCGGCGAGTTTTTATATAGTGTCGGCAGGTTTTTATGTAGTGTCGGCAGGTTTTTCTAATAAAAATATTTCTTTTGTTTATAAAAAGGCTTTGTTGCTTCGTATTTTTACTTTTCAATACATGGCGATGGGGTGAGAAAAAGAAAAATATTTTTTTGTTCCCAACAAAATAAAAGAGTAAATCAGAATTTTATCTTTAGATTTTATGCTATAAATCACATCAAAAATTATTTTATATTAACACTTACAATACTTGATTTTTAACTCTATTTATGGATAATATCTCTATCTAATTGGGAGTGTTCATGAATATTGGGGTTCCAAAAGAGGTTGCAAATTTAGAGCATAGAGTTGGACTTGTTCCTGCAAATGTTAAATCACTTGTAAGACAGGGACATAAAATAAGAATTCAAGCAGGAGCAGGATATAATATTGGTATTACCGATATGGAGTATAGAAAAGCTGGAGCTGAAATAGTCGAATCTGCAAAAGATATCTATACAAAAAGTGATATGATTGTAAAAATAATGGAGCCTCAACCAGAGGAGTATGAACTTCTTCAACAGAATCAGATTTTAGTCTCATTTCTACATCTTGCGATAAATGAACCTCTTACTCAAACTCTCCTAAAAAAAGGGATTATTGCAATAGGATATGAAACAATACAACAAGAGAATGGTTTTTTGCCTGCACTTGCCCCTATGAGTGAAATTGCTGGTAGAATGGCAATACAATTGGGTGCATACTATCTTCAAAGCTATAATGGTGGAAGGGGAACTCTTCTTGGTGGTGTTCCTGGTGTTAAAAAGGGAACCGTTACTGTTATTGGTGCTGGTGTTGTTGGTGAAAATGCTATTCAAATGGCATTGGGAATGGGTGCTTTTGTTATTGCACTTGATACAAATATGCAAAAACTTCGAGATTTAGAAATAAGATATAAAGGACAAATACAAACATTATACTCTAATACATTGAATATTGAAGAGGCAATTTTTCAATCTCATGTAATTGTTGGTGCCGCATTAATAACAGGTTCAAAAGCCCCTATACTTATAAAAAAAGATTATTTAAAAAATCTAAAAAAGGGCTCTGTGATTATAGATGTCTCTATAGATCAGGGTGGAATATCTGAAACAAGTGTTCCAACAACATTTGAAAATCCAACATATAAAATGGATGAAGTTATTCATTATGCGGTTCCTAATATGCCTGGTGCAGTTGCAAGAACATCAACATTCGCACTTACAAACATTATAATTCCATATTTGAAGGCTATTGCATCTTTTGGAATAAAAGAGGCATGTAATATTTATCCTGAATTAATAAATGGTATTAATACACACAATCATAAACTTACACATTGGGCTGTTGCTAAAATATTAAATTATAAACATTATCCATTAAGTTTTGATTAATATTCTCTTTAACAGAGTAGTAAATAGGAGTTTTTTAATGAACAGTGGGTTTAAACCCACTGAAAAAAGAGGATTTGTTTTGTAATCTTTAAGTTTTATCTTATTCAACCGATTATTATTGTAATCTTTAGGAGTTCTGAATGGATCTTGCAACCGTCATTGGGTTAGTGCTTGGAACAGTTCTTGTTCTTTTTGCTATCCTTTTGGGTGGAAGTATTGCCCTTTTTCTTGACCTTGTATCTGTTCTTATTGTATTAGGGGGTGGAATCTCTGCAACAGTTATTAGATTTGGTATGAAAGATATAACAAATGCTATGAAAGTTGCAAAAAATGCTTTTTCAGATAAAACTCCATCAGTTGGTGAACTTATTGATAAACTTGAAGAGTTAGCAACAATCGCAAGAAAAGAGGGAATTTTAGCATTAGAAAGGGTAACATTTGATGATCCTTTTTTACAAAAAGGGGTTAATTATCTTGTTGATGGTGCAGATAGTGAACAGTTACAATCTCTATTATATACAGATATTGATAACACAGCAGCAAGACATGAGTTAGGATCTAAAATATTCTCTTCACTTGGTGATGCAGCACCTGCTTTTGGTATGATTGGAACTCTTGTTGGTCTTGTTCAGATGCTTGCAAATATGGATGATCCAGCCTCAATTGGACCTGCTATGGCGGTTGCTCTTTTAACAACTCTTTATGGTTCTCTTATTGCAAACCTTATTGCTTTACCTATTGCTGATAAGCTATCTTATCGTTCCGCAAAAGAGGTTATGAGAAAAAATCTTATGATAGAGGGGCTTTTAGGAATTCAAAAAGGTGAAAATCCTAAAATATTAAGAGAGTTTCTAGAGACCTATATGCCACCTTCAGATAGAAAGAAAGAGTAGAGATATATAGATATTTTAAAGATGTTTATGTTTAACTATTTAGAGAAAACTGGTTTTAGTTATTTTTTTAAATTTTTAAAGAGGAGTAAATGGGAAAATCTGAAAAGCCAAAGCCATGTCCCAAAGGTGCTCCTGGATGGATGGTTACATTTGGAGATCTAATGTCACTACTTTTGACGTTTTTTGTTTTGCTACTATCTTTTTCAAGTATGGATGTGAAAAAGTTTAAGCTAATAACTGGAAATGTTTCTCAGGCATTTGGTGTTCAAAAAAGTATTCCTGTTTATGAATCTCCTGTTGGAACAAATATAATATCACAAGATTTTTCTCAATCTTTTGAAGAGGATTTAATAAAAAAACTTCAAGCAACAGTAAAAAGATATAAAAAAGCTGATGATAATGAGACTCAAATAGAGGTTGTAAAAGATTTTCGAGGTGTTATTCTTAGAATAAGTGGAAATTATATATTTGATTCTGCCTCTTATATTATAAAACCAACAGCTTGGCCACTTTTAGATGATGTTCATGAAACATTTAAACAGATGAAAGAGTTAGAGTTGTATATTGAGGCTCATACAGATTCACAACCACTTAATTCAACAGAGATTGCAACAAATTGGGAGCTTTCAGCACTTCGAGCAGTCTCTATTGTTCGTTATTATGTTGAGGGATCTAATAGTGACCCATACACTCTTCATGGTGTTGGAAGAGGAGATTCAGTCCCACTTTTTCCAAATAATTCACCTCTTAATAGAATGAGAAATAGAAGAGTTGAGTTTGTTTTTACAAAAACCAAGAAAACTCAGGGAAATTTATAATTTTTAAGGAATTTTATGATAGGATTTATAAAGGGGAGTTTTTTATACTCTGATAATGAGGCTGCAATTATTGATGTTAATGGTGTTGGTTATCAAGTTTATATAAAATCACATGAGTTAGGGGGACTTCAAATTGGTGTGGATTACCAATACTATATTCAATCTATTTATAGAGAAAATATTGGTGTTGAACTATTTGGATTTTCATCTCTAAAAGAGAAACATGTTTTCAATCATCTTTTAAGTGTTTCAAAAGTTGGTCCTAAATTAGCACTATCTATTTTAGATAATCTATCAACAGAGGAGCTAATATCATCAATTATTGATAAACAGATTACACGATTATCCTCAATAAAAGGGATTGGTGGTAAAACATCTGAAAGAATTATTTTAGAGCTTTCTGATAAATTTCAAAAACAGTTTAAAACAGCTCCAACCTCAAAAAGTTCAGGAAACTCTGTTACAATAATTCAGGATTTACACTCAATTTTACAAAATTTAGGATACTCAACAAAACAGATTAAGGCTGTTTTGGAATCTTTTCAAAGTGAAGAGTTACAGAGTAATAAATTGGAGTCATTGATAAAAATAGCATTAAAAAGAATTGGTTCTATTTAACTATTTTTATATTTGGCTAGTTTTATTTGTTAAAAATTAAGAAAAAAGAGAAAGTTTTAATAAATAGTTATATGTTTTAGATTATAGTTAGAGGAAAAATGACAAAAAATAGTGTTATTAGCTCTTTTGTAGATGATGTAAAATTTGAAGAGAGTATAAGACCTAAAAAGTTTGATGACTATATTGGTCAATCAAAGGCAAAAGAGAATTTAAAAGTGTTTGTTGAATCAGCAAAAATTCGAAAAGATGCTTTAGATCATGTATTGCTTTTTGGACCTCCAGGACTTGGAAAAACAACACTTGCAAATATTATCGCAAATGAGATGAACTCAACACTTTTTTTAACAAGTGGTCCTGCAATACAAAAAAAGGGTGATTTGGCTGGTATTTTATCTCAAATAGAGAATAAGGGTGATATTCTATTTATTGATGAGATTCATCGTCTAAATCCTGTTATTGAAGAGAATCTATATCCTGCAATGGAGGATTTTAAATATGATTTAGTTATTGGTGAGGGTAGTGGTGCAAGAAGTATATCAATATCGTTAAATCCATTTACACTTGTTGGTGCAACCACAAAAAGTGGCCTATTAACATCACCATTAAGAGATAGATTTGGAATTATTATTCGACTTGAATATTATGATGCTGATGAACTATTTCAAATTGTTATTCGCTCTGCAAGAATTCTAAACATAGAGATAGATTTAGAGGGAGCCTATGAGATTGCAAGAAGAAGTAGAGGAACACCAAGAATTGCAAACAGGTTATTAAAAAGAGTAAGAGATTTTGCAATTGTTAAAGGTGATTCAAAAATAGAGAAGGAGATTGCAGATAGAGCACTTAATGCTCTTGAGATTGACTCTGCTGGATTGGATTTTATTGATCAAAAATTTCTTTTAACAATTATAGATGATTTTAATGGTGGTCCTGTTGGTTTAGATACTATTGCAGCTGCTGTTGGAGAGGATAAAAGTACAATTGAGGAGGTTTGTGAAGCGTATCTTATAAAAGAGGGATTTATTTACAAAACTCCACGAGGTAGAGTTGCAACAGAGAAAGCATATAAACATCTTAATAAAAATTTCTCTAAAAGTAATGCTAGAAAACTTCTTTTTGATTAATTCTTAGAAACCCATTATATAGAAAAATAATATTTGAATATCTTTGTAAAAATTAAGTCAAAACATTTAGTTTTATGCTCTTTTTAAAAAAGAGATTAAGAGATTTTAACCATTGATATTTTTTTTTGCATTATGTATACTTAAATCGGAATTTATTGAATAAATTCCGATTTTTTTCGTCAAATAATTGATTTATGGAGTTAATATGAGAATACTTACCATAATCTTAATGCTAATTTTGCCTATTATTGTTTTTGCAAAGGCTAAAATAGTTAAAAATATAGAGAATCCAACTGTTACAATTCATATTATTGATGTTGGACAGGGTGATGGAATTTTAATACAGGATCATTCATCTAAAAAAATTGTTGTTGTTGATGCAGGAAAAGGTGATTCAACTATTATAAAATATCTAAAAGCAAAAAAGATAGATGAGGTTAATCTTTTTATTTCAACTCATGCACACTCAGACCATATTGGTTCAGCCAAAAAACTTTTAGAAGAGATAAAAGTAAAAAGAGTATTAGATTCAGGATATGCACACTCAAGCACAATGTATAAAAAATATTTAGATCTTATTTTAGATAAAAATATTCCATACTCTATTGCTAAATCTGGACAAAATATAAATATCTCAAATGGTAAAAAAATAAGAGTTTTAGCTCCACCTCAAACTCTATTCTCTGGAACGCGTTCAGATGCAAACTCTAACTCTGTTGTATTTCAATTAGTTGTTGATGATGCAACATTCTATTTCTCTGGTGATTCTGAGGCAGAAACAGAGGAGTTTGTAACAAGAGAACATTCAGATATTAGATCTGATGTTTTAAAAATTGCTCATCATGGAGGACGTCATTCAACAACAGATGATTTTTTGAGTAGAGTAAATCCTCAAATTGCAGTTATCTCTGTTGCTAAAAAGAATGTTTATGGTCATCCATCAAAAGAGGTTATTGAAAAACTAAAAGATAAAAATATTCCAACATATTTGACATCAGAATCTGGAACTATTGTTATTGATACAGATGGAAAAAATATAGCAATTCATACAGAAAAAAGTAGTGATAATAGTTCCGCCTCAATTGTAGAATCAAAAGAGAGTGAAGATTCAGAAAGAGATGAGTATAATTTCATAAAAGAGTTTGATCCAGATAACTTTAGAGATGCTGCAAAAAATGGTATTCCTGCTGATTTAAACTCTGGAGAGGCTGTTTTAAAAAAGGACAGATACTACTCATCAAGAAAATCAAAAGAGTTTTTTAGTTTTGATTGTGATGCACTTTTAGCAATTAATGCAAGAGATTTAATTGAATTTTTATCATATAATGATGCTGTTCAATCAGGAAGAGTGCTTGCTTCAACTTGTAAAGGAGCTCCTGAAATAGATGATTGTGGTAATCCAATAAGAAAAAACAGTAAAAAATGTTTAACATCAACAACAAATATAAATACAGATGTTAAAGTTAATATAAATACAGCAACCATTAAAGAGTTAACAAAAATTAAAGGGGTTGGGGAATCAACAGCTAAAAAAATTATTGACTATAGAGAGAAAAATGGTAATTTTAGAAAAATAGAGGATATCACAAAAGTTAAAGGAATTGGTAAAAAAAGTTTTGAGAAAATGAGAGATTTTATAACAATATAAAATCTAATTCTCTATAAAAATCTATAATTTTTATTATAGAGAGATTTTTCCTTTTAAATTCTTAATTCAAATTCTTTTTCCTTTAATTATATAAAATTTAATAATATAAATTAACAATTATAATATATTCAGAAAATATTAATCTAGTTTTGAATATTATTGTATGTTAAATAAATTTGTATTATATTAAAGTGAAACTATTAACAATGGTTTATTGAATAAAAGGAGATTTTATGAAAAAGATTACTCTTATTATTATTATGCTATTCTCATTAGCCTTTTTTGCAGAGGGACTTCCTCCAAATGCTAATGATATTCCAAATGATGATTCAGACTCTTATGAGTATTCATTCGAAACAAAAGAGTATTCAAATGGTGATTATAAAAAAGGAGTTCGAAAAAAAGGAACTTTTTTTATTTTAGAGGGTAATGTTGGTTTATCCTATCCATACTCTCCATCATCAGATGACTATTTTATGGGATTTTCAAGCTCTATTCTTTTTGGAGCAGGTTTAAAAATTCCTCAAACAAATTTAAGATTTTATCTTTTTACTCAGTTTGGTTTTGGAAATTTTAAATTATCAAGAGATGATTATGATATGGGTGAGATGTTTTTAAAAACAACATTTATTGATCTCTCTATTGGAACAAGATTGTATATTGCTTTTGCTGGAAGAAATCGTTTTTTTACAGATTTTATACTTTCTAAAAAATATCTCTATTTTGATTATTTTCAGTATGGATTTGAAAAAGATTTAGAGGCAGAGGAGAGTGATTATGGATTTAAATTGGGATTAGGCTACCAATATCGATACTCATATAGACTCTCTTTTGGAGCAAAAATGGAGTTTGAGTTCCCTTTTGGAGACTCAAATTATCATAATAATGTTTATGTTAATAGTGGATATGAGGAGTCTTTAAATTGGATAAATCTATACTTAACAGTTGTTTATCATTTTTAATTATATAGTAGGAGTTTATTATGTATAAAAGATATATTTTAGTTGCAAGCTTGCTACTTCTAATCCCATTTTTTATCTCCTCCTATACATATAATAATGGTGGAGAGGTTTTTTTTAAAATTGATAATGGAACAGACTCGAAATCATATAAATCTGATTCCTATATATCAAATCAGAGTAATGGTGAGATGTTGGCATATTTTGATACAGTTTTAGATCCATTCTCTTCAACAAGAAGAGTTGCTATTGTTGAGATATATATAGATTCATCTCAATTAGATGTTTATAAACCTGATTTAAGAATAAGATATATGGAGAAACAAAAGGGAAAAATTCTATTTCAGGCATCAACAGATAATAGTTCTGTTGAGATAAACTCTGCAGAGGTTGCTTTAGATACTGATAGTAATGCAGATGGAGAGTTAACAGAGTTTAATCTCTCTTTTGGTTTTTATGTAAATGCTCCAACTGGTAGATTTTTTGTGACAAAAGGTAAAATAACATCAACAACAATATCTAATGATTATCAAAACAGTAATACAGGAAACGAGAACTATGATGAGGATGATTCTGTAACTGTTGGATGTTTTTCAGACCCTTATGAAGATGATGATGATTATGAGGATGACTCTAGTTGTGCTGGAGATCCAAGTAGTTCAGGTGTTGAGGATGATAATGATTCTCCAAGCTGTAGTTCAAGTGATTCAGAGTATGATGATAGTAGTGAATCATCCGATTGTGGTAGTAGTGATAGTGATGGTGACTATGATTCATCTGCAGAAAGTTCATCTTGTGGTGGAGATACAGAGGATGATAGTGATAATTCAGATAGTGGAGATTGTTCAGGTGATACTGTTGAGGCATCATCTAATAGTTTTACTATAAAAAGAGAGGCAAAAAATCTTAAAAGATTTCAACATTTTATGACTCCAGTTCTTTTTATTTCACTTTTTGTTTTTTATCTAAGAAGAAAAGGTGAGAAAAAAGTAAATAGCTAACAGTATATTAGATTTTTTTGCTATTTTAAGAAACTATTTAAAAATAGTTATTGATAAAGCAATGGAGTTATCTTAATCAATATTTTTTACACACCTAAATCCAACCTGGGGATTCCAACTTGTTGATCCTTGATAATTTCTGGAATAGGTTTTAGATTCAATTAAGAAATATAGATAGCTTCCACCTCTTGTTGCTTTCCCTAAACCAATATTCGTTGTTGGTCCTTGAGGATTCACTGTTGGTGACTCTTGATAATAGCTTCCTGAATACCAATCATTAACCCATTCAGAAACATTTCCAGCCATATCATAGATATTAAATTGTGATTTATCTTTATCTCTATTTCCAATCACTTCAGTAGATGTATTATTGCTACACAAATTATTGTAATCAATTCCTTTAAAATTTGCAAAATTACAATCTGGATTTTGGTTTCCCCAAGGAAAAATACTGTTTGCTCCTTTTGCCGCATATTCCCACTCTGCCTCTGTTGGTAATCTTTTTCCTTTCAATTCACAATAATCTTTTGCCGCATTCCAATTTAAACAATTCATTGGATAGTTACTCTTACCCGAAGCACCTAAATTACAGTTATTTTCTTCATTAGTATGATAATCATCTTGATTACAAACATTATTATTAATACATTCCTGAAATTGAGCAACTGTAACCTCATATTGATCCATCATATATGGAGATAGAGTTACCTGATGTAAGGTTGTCTCATTACTACCACAACTATCATCCTGAGCATAATCACAACCCATTAGAAATGTTTCTGGTATAATTATACACATTCCATCACTACATTGTTGTGTGCAAACTCCATCAAGATTAATAAATCCTTCTGCACAAGTGTTGCAATTTATACCTGTGTAACCATCATCACAATCACAAACAGCTCTGTTTGTATTATTAACATTTATAACAGAACATGTTCCTCTTCCACTACAATTACTTAAAGTATTACAATCACTTGGTCCACAATTATTCATTCCACCTGAATTATATTGACAAATAAAAGGAGATCCTACAGTTTGAACTAAATTACATCCAACAGAATTACATTCATTATAGAAATCTGTTTTAACACAAATATCACAATTTTGATTATTATTCTCATCTGGAATACACATTGAAACAGTAGTTTGGTTATATCCTGTATCACATTGAATACAATCTAAACCTTTATAACCCTCTTTACATACAAGATAACCTGTATCTTCATTACAAGATGTTGCATATAAATGATTTAATCCTTCACAATTACTTACTGATTCTAATATACACTCATTTGTTCTTGGATTTCTTTTATAACCTTGTTCACAATATTCACAATTTTGTCCACTATTATGATTTATGCAACTACAAGAGGCATCCTCTTCATTACAAGTTCCACCATTTAAGCAATTTATAGAGCTATCACAAAAACTTACACTATTTAAAATACACTCTCCTGTTCTTGGATGTCTTTTATAGCCATCTTTACAGGCACAATATGCAGCTACAGTTGCTGAATCTTTTTGACAAATCTCTGTTTCAGAATTACAATTAGAACAAGCTGTAACTTCACTCATTTGTAAACATGCATAATCATTTATATAACTGAGAAATACTTTTTGATAACTTGTATCACAAAGTAAATTGGGTCCATTTTCTGTTGGATCACAATAACCATTTTCATATTTAATATATTGAGAAGATTGACCCACAATTTTACACATACAAAAACCTTTATCCATTTCATGGCAATAAGAATCATTTAATGTGTTACAATTTCCACCACAAACAGGATAGCAGTTGTTTTGATCATCAATATTCCCATAATATGTATCACAAATACACTCTGGAGTACCACTATTTTCGTTTACAACACAACTTGAATTTTCTCCACAGTCAAAATTTCTACATAAATCAGAAATACATCTTTTTTGAGTTTCATCCCAAAAATATCCTCCCTCTTCATCACAATCAGAACAATATGCTTTTCCATCTGTAACTTCACACTCAGAATGATTTGGGCAAAGTGTCCATCCACCATCTATTGAACCATCAGCACAATAATCTACACAATAGTTTCCTTCTGGTTCGGAAGAAAATGTTTTACAAAGATATCCATCATCGCATTGTTCATGTTTATCACACCAAGTATTAGTTGCAACACAATAGTGACTTGCAGTATTACAAATTGGAACAGGAGCTTGGGAGCAATCATTATCAGCATTACATCTATCCTCTTTTAGAGTACAAACATTATTTTCAGTGCAGTTTTCCCATTCATTACAAATAGGATTACAAATATATTTTGGAATACATTCAAGCACTTCAGGAGCAGTTAATGTACAGGTTTCAAATTCATTACAAGCAGGCATCATACATCCTTGACAGATATTGTCAATGCAAAATTGCTCTTTTTCACAATGTTCATTTTTATCACACCAACCACCTTTCATTTCACAAGTGTGATTTTCTAAATTACAAATAAAATTTTCTTCATTACAATCATTATCAGATTCACATTTTTTATTGTCTAATACACAAATTTTAGTAATTTCATCACATCTTTCCCAATCTTCACACTCAGCTCCATTGCATAGAGGAATACATCCCTCCCCTCCATGAAGATAAAAGCCAGCTTTACATTCACAAGAGTAATCCATTGGACTGTTTATTTCTGGATTTGGAATACAAACCGAATTTTCTCCACAAGTTACAAGCTCATCAAGACATGGATGATCATTTAAAACACAATAGTTTGAAGGGGTACATTTTAATAAAGCTGTTCCACAACCCTCAATTCCATTTGGAGTCTGAATACATCTTCCTTGAGGAAGTTTGCAAGAAAGAGTCTCCTCTTCACAAATTTTTGGTTCAACACATTTTAAATAATCACAAACATTATTTTTTTCTTTACTTAAACAGGTTTTATTAACATCATTAATTGTACAAAAGTACTCTTTAGGACAATCTTCATGTTTTTCACAAGAGATATTCTCTTTATCAAGTTTATCATTACATGAGATAAAGATTGTTAAAGAGATTATAAAAATAGTAAAAATGGTTTTCATAGTAACCTCAAAATATGCTTCCTTGTAATTGTAACATCTTTTGAAAAAAATGTGAAGTATTTTGTTTTATAAATCTTTTGTTATTTTTTTTATAAAAAGTTTTGTTTTTTTAATAAAATTATTGATGAAAATATAATAAAAATCCATGTTTTTTAGTTTTATTTTATATAAATATTTAGTATGATTGGGGTTGCCTATTTTTTGTTTGGAAAACATGATAAAAACAGACTCTCCTCTTGCAGAAAGATTACGACCACAAAAATTCTCTGAGATAATTGGACATCAAAAATTAATTAATTCACCTCTATTTAAAAGTATGATTCAATCTGGAAAATATCGATCAATGATTTTTTGGGGAACTCCTGGATGTGGAAAGACAACCTTTTTTAATGTTATAAAAAATAGTACAACTCTATCTTATCATAACTTTAGTGCTGTAAACTCTGGAACAGAGGAGATAAAAAAAGTTATGAAAACAGTAAGAGATAACTACTACACAACAAATAGAGGTACAATTATTTTTATTGATGAGATTCATCGCTTTAATAAAGCTCAACAGGATATTTTTTTACCCTATGTCGAGGAGGGTTCTGTTATACTTATTGGTGCAACAACAGAGAATCCATCATATTCGATTATTCCACCTCTTAGATCAAGAGTTCATGTTTTTCAACTGGAATCACATGGTAAAGATGAGTTAGTAGAGCTTTTAAAACGTGGAACAAAACTTGAATATTTAGAATTTTCTGATGAGATATACTCTGCAGTTGCAGATATGAGTGGTTCTGATGGAAGAAAAGCCTTATCTCTTTTAGAGATTGTTATTGAAACTGTTATAAATTCAGATAAATCAGAACACTTTCAACAAAAAAATAAAAGTGAAATTGATGAAATAGATGGTAGTAGTAGATTTATATCAATATCTATTAATGAATTAGAGTCTATTTTGCCACAAAAACAGCTTCTTTATGATAAAGGGGGAGATCAGTTTTATAATCAGATTTCAGCTCTTCATAAATCAATAAGAGGAAGTGACCCACAAGGTGCTCTTTATTGGTTCTCAAGAATGGTTTTAGGTGGTGTTGATATTAGATATATTTGTAGAAGATTAATTCGAATTGCATCTGAAGATATTGGTCTTGCAGATCCTAATGCTCTTCTTCAGGCTGTTGCAGCAAAAGAGGCTGTTGATTTTATCGGAATGCCAGAGGGTGATAATGCTGTAGCTCAAGCAATTGTCTATTTAGCATTAGCTCCAAAAAGTAATTCAATATATATGGCAGTTAAAAAATCTGTTGAAGATGCAATAAAATTTTCAACATCAGAAGTACCAAAACATCTTCAAAATAGAGCAAATTCAGGTTATAAATACTCTCATGACTATCCAAATAGCTATTGTTATCAAAGATATTTTCCTTTTGATATGGATGAAAAAATATACTATAAACCATCCAATTTTGGATTTGAAAAAGAGTTAAAAAAAAGAGTTGATTGGTGGGAATCTTTAAAAAAAAGATAGTTTTTAGGATTAATTATGGAAAAAAAACACTATTTCGCAAGTGATAACTACTCTGGAGTTGATTCAGAGATTTTAAAAAGTTTAGAGCGTTGTAATTTTGGTCATGCAGATGCCTATGGATATGATTCTGAAACAGAAAAATCTGAAAAAGTTTTTTCAGAGCTTTTTGGTAAAAAGGTAAAACCATTTTTTGTTTTTAATGGAACAGGCTCTAATGTTGTTGCTTTAAGTTCTGTTTTAAATAGATTTGAATCTGTTATTGCTTCTGAACATGCTCATATTCATCAAGATGAATGTGGAGCCCTTGAGCTTATTTCAGGTTGTAAGATTCTTATCCTTCCAACAAAAAATGGAAAAATCAGTGCTCAACAACTAGATTCATTTAATCACTACAGAGGTTTTGAACATAATGTTCAACCAAAAGTGGTATCAATTTCACAATCAACAGAGTTAGGAACTGTTTATTCAAATAGCGAGATAAAAGAGTTAGCAGATAAGGCTCATAGTTTAGGAATGTATATTCATGTTGATGGTGCAAGAGTATCAAATGCTGTTGTTTCTCAAAATACCACATTTAAAGAGATGTTTTCTGATACTGGAGTTGATATTCTCTCTTTTGGAGGAACTAAAAATGGTCTACTTTTTGGTGAGGCTGTTGTTTTTCTTAATGAGGAGCTATCAAAAAATATTCTTTATGTTAGAAAACAGAGTATGCAGCTTTTTTCAAAAAATAGATTTATTGCATCTCAATTTAATGAGTTCATAACAAAATCAATTTGGAAAAAAAATGCTGAAAATAGTAATAGAATGGCTCAATATCTTAAAGAGAAACTAAAAAAATTTGATGAAATTGAGACTGTTTATAGTGTTGATAGTAATGCTGTTTTTGCAAAAGTTGAACCTAAACTAATTGAGTACTTATTGGAGTATACACATTTTTATATTTGGAATGAGAGTGAATCTGTTGTTCGATGGATGTGTTCATTTGATACAACAAAAGAGGATATAGATAATTTTATCTTTAAAATAGAGGAGTTTTATAAAAAACTCTGATTTTTGAAATCATATGTTTAAAAATTAAAGCGAATACAAAGCTAAAACCAACAAGGATGTAGAGATGAAAGGTATTATTATTTTTACTAATTTTTTTCTGTTTTTTATATCATTAAAAATTTTCTATTCTTTAATTAATATAAATGAAAAAAATACAAATTTAAGTTCATTTGCTTATATCTTAATTTTTATACTCATATTTTGTATGATTTTTCCTTTGAGAAATTCAAAAATATTAAGAAGTAAAAATAAAAAAATAGGTTTCTTTTTTGGATTTTTAATAGGATTTATTCTTTATCAAGTAGCAAAAATAGAGGTTATTCAAAGTTTTTTTACACAATGGATTCCATTTTTAATTTTAACAGCTATTTTTTCTGTTGTTCTGTTTATTACAACTCAAATATTTGTTAAAATTGAATTTGAAGATAAAAAACTGTTGATTTCTCAAAAAATTCTAACAGCTTACTCTTCACTTTATATTGTGATGTATTTGATTTTACTCCTGTTTTACTTTCTAAAAATTCAGATAGAAGATCCAATGAGATATGGAATAGCTGGATTGTTGGCTATTATTGGAGTTGTTTTATCATTTTTTATTGAGGATAAAGAGAAGATGAAAAACTCTAAAAGATTAAAATATAGAGAGAAAAGAGAATCAAATTAGTTTTATTTTAAGAAAGGATGTAGAGATGGAAAAATTGATAAGTGTATTTAATTTTTTTATTATTTTGACTGCTTTTCGTATTTTTAATGGTTTAGAAAAAGAGAATTTTAATGGTAAAATTATAACTCTTATTGTTTTTATATTTTTTCCATTATTTTTAATTATTTCTAATAAAATTAAATACTTTCCTAAGTTTTTAAGATTAAAACTGTTTTTTCTCATAGCAGTCTCTTTAACTATTTTGGTTAAGTTTATAAAATTGGGAAGTTTAGCAAACTGGGATTTTTATTTCATTTTATCATCTGTTTATACAGTTATAATGATGATTTCAGTTATTTACTTTATCAAAAAAGAGGCAGGAACGAGTAATCAAAAAATATCAACAGGAGTTTTATATCTGTACTCTTCACTTTTTTTGATACTACATATAGTATTAATTTTAGGAAAACATTTTAATTTGGCAGTAAATGATGAATTAATATTATTAGGGCTTGTTTTTATGGTTACTGTTATTACTTTAATTCTTTCTGAATTTATTATTAAAAAAACAGAAAACAAACAGATTCAAGAGTTAAAATAATCTAACTCTATCTCGATTTTATATACTTCCACCTTTATAAAGTGAGTGAATTAGTTGTTGAGATAGTTTTGAGTAGTCTTTAAAGAAGATTTTTTTCTGTTCATAATGTCGATTGAATTCCCACTGATTCTCTTTTACTATTTTTTTTGATATCTCTATTTGATCATTATCAAATAGTTCAACTGTGATAAATCTAAATATAACTAAAAGCTTCTCTATTTTTAAAAAATCTTTATTAAAACTATCTATTTTTTTTAAAAGAAGCTCAAGAGCCTCTGAAAACCATTGATGATTTTGAAACGCTTTTAGTTCATTCTCAACCCAATCCTCAAACATATCTCTTGATATATTTATAGAGAATTTTGATATATAATCCTCAATATTTTTTTTAGGTAACTCCTTTCTTAATGTCTCAACAATCTCTTGATTATCTATTTTTGCTAATGCTAATGTTCCTAGCTCATTATGAAGATTATCTTTTGCAATTCTGATTAAAAAATTATCTTTTTTAACTCTTTTTAATCCCTCTTTTTTTATCTCATTTGGAATTGCAGGTGTTAATACTATTTCAACTACATCTCTTTCAGAAAGAATCTTTTTTAAAGCCTCCTTTTTTACTAAAATAGATGAATCATTTAACACTAAATCTTTTAAATACTGTTCATTATAGAGATAGTTTATTCCCTCTAATTTAACCTCCTCATTTTTCTCTTTTTTTATAATAGAGAAAAGCTCATTCTGATCAGTTATTTTTTTTAAAATAGTAAGTTTAACATCTTTATTAGACTCTTTTTCAAAAATTTCACTAAAATTATTTGATATTGAGTTTGCAATTGCTTCACCTCTTTTTAATGGATCTGTGTGAATAATAAGATTTGGATTCTTTCGTAAATCTAAAGTTTTTAAGTAGCATTTAATAAAATTATAAACTGTTGTTGATATTAGAATTATTGGAAGCATTGAGAAAAATATTAAAACAAAAAATTTACCTAAATCTTTTGTTGAGTTTGTATTTGATAAAAAATATATCCAGAAATATACAACTCCTAAAACTGCAATAACTGAAAATATTGTAAATGATAATCTAAATATAGCGGTTTTAGATTCAAATCTTCCACAACTTAAACAATGAGATGTTTTTGGATTATTGATATTTCCACAGTTTAAACATTTCCAATTGCTTTTTTTTTCCATAAAATACTCATTCCATTTTTATTATTAAAAAATAAAAACTATTCAGCGAAATTTGAAATTTAAAAAAATAACTATTTTTCTTTTTCCTTTTTTTAGTAAATAAAATCAGAATTTTATTTATTTTTTAAGTCCCTCTCCACGTAGTGAGGAGGGACTTAGGGTGGGGGTTCTTTTAAAATTTAAAAAAATAACCAAAACCGATTTCCACTGAATCGTTACAAACATTACAGTTATGTATTCGGAAAATTTTTGAAACAATCAATTTTATTTTTAAATGTTTTTAGATATCTTTTATCCTCTTCTGCCCATTCATCAATTAATGGTTCAAAATTTTTTAGAAATGATGTTGTTACTATTGATGTTATAACATCTTTTTGAATATAGTTTACCCCTTTTTTTATAAAATCATTTAAAACAATATTTATAATATTGGGTGAAAAATATGATAGATATGGTAATAGATTACTATTCTCTTTTAATAGTAGAATAAAATCTTTTTCATCACTTTTTTTAGTTTGAAAAAATATTGATAATATTGATGAGTTTAAATCTGGATAGATAGATAGAATCTTTTTTAAAAGAGACCAATGGTCTGTATCCATAAAAAGTGATAAGTGAATTAAAAAATTTGAGAGATAAAAATCATTTAATGGTTCTAAAAGAACTCTTTC
>JAFGXH010000165.1 GCA_016936735.1 bacterium | reverse complement strand
CAAATCCGAATCCAAAAAAACAGAACTTCAGGCAACAAAAAAGCAAACCAAACTCAGCTACAAAGAACAGCACGATTTTGACACACTACCCGATGAAATCGAAGCACTGGAAGAGCAGATACGCGCGCTCAATGCCTGTTTGGCAGATCCTGAGTGTTACCAGCAAAAGGGTCTTAGCACACTAAGTGAATCGTTAATAGCTTGCCAAAAAGAGTACGAAGAAAAAAGCGACCGCTATCTTGAGATTTTAGAGATTGTTGAGTCGCTCTAGTCTTACGACCTTTGCTTACCAATGAATCACCACACTCCTGCGTCCCCAACGCAGTGCGGCTCTTCTATCCATCCCCATATAGATATCGATACGTTTTCTAAAACGCTTACTCATTTTATCACGCACGGTGTAGTAGCCCGGCAATCCTGCTATGCGTACCTTTGTTCCGTTTCGCATCCCGTATTTGCCTAACATATCGCTAGAGACGGCGATGATCTTCATACCCGGACGCAGCCTGGTTCCCCACGCAGCTACAAAAGGTGAACCGCCGGTTTGATCGGCATGAGAGGTGTATGCTGTGGCAGTGACACGCAGGGTACGTTTTCCAAAATCTTGCAACATATCAAGCTTATTTTGCTTTCGAAGCAATGCCTGTTTGCTGTGTTTTTCTGCCACCAAGGCATTAATTCTGGCTTGATCAACAGGCAGTCTCAATTTCTGACCCGCAGCGATAACCGCCTTGCCCTCAAGTTCATTCAAGTCTGCAAGATCCTGCAAAGTTAAGGCAAACCGTTTGGCAATAGCACTGAGTGTATCTCCCTGCTGCACTTTGTAAACACCCCATACACCCTTTCTCGGAACAGAGGCGACCTCTTGCAATTTTTCTTCAAGCGCAACGATGTCTTCTTCGAGCTTCTCAATCTTTTTTTCTAAGGCTTTTTGCGAATCAAGTGTTTCAACGGCTGGGATGGCATTTTCGCTCACCTCAGTGCCTCTGTAACGCAGTGAATCTTGAACACTCAGATGTTTCTCAATCATATCTTCAACAGAAATCACTTTAAGCGTCGGTTTTGGAGGCACAGGAAGTGTTTTGGTTCGAATTAGTTTGAGGGTATCATTGGCAGAGACAATCTCTTTGGCAAGTAGCAGTTTTTCACCATAAGGATTGCAAGCGGGTGCAGTACTTGCAACCACCCTACAATCTACAATACTTTGGGCAAATGTAGAGTCCAGTACACCAGTAAAAAAAAGAAAAAAGAAAAAATATTTTTCTTTTATATATTTTATGATGATGTTTTTTTTTATTTTTTCCTCTTTTTCTTTATTAATAATAATAAAGTAAGCCATTTTTTGTGGATAACTCAAATTCTTCTTTAAAAATAGGTATTTACATCACTTTTTTTTGTGGATAACTCTGTTGATAACTTGTTTATTTAGTGTTGATAACTTGTGGATAACTCAATTTTTATGCTTCTGAAAAAGTTATCAACAATAAAGGAACATTAAAGGAACATTAAATTAACAAAGTTATCAACATTTTTCTTTTAGTAAAAAATTAGATTTTTTACTAAAATATCTAATTTTTTTTATATTTTGAAATTTTTATTTTGTAAAATATCAATAAATAATTATAAAAATAAATGATTTTATAGCTGTTTATTATTAGTTAAAGTTATGTTTTTCTTGTGTTAATATTTAAATTGTAAAATATTAAATACTAAATAGTTGTATCTATTTTAAATAAAAACAGATAAACTATTTATACAAATATCATATCTTCCGAAAAAATAGATAGCTATTTTTATCATTATGTCATTAATAAAAGTAGTATATTTTTTTGGTGAAATAGATTTTAAAATCATTTTTATTATTTTTAAACTCTATAAATATCTGGAGTTATAATGAGTTTAAATTGCTCTTTTTACAAAAATATAGTTGAAAAAGCCCCTTTTGGATTTGCACATCATAAAATTCTTTTAGATGAGAATGGAGTTCCAATAGATTATGAATTTTTAGATGTAAATCAATATTTTGAAACTCTATTTGAAAAGCCTAAAGAGTCTATTGTTGGAAAAAAAGTGACAGATTTAATTCCAACAATAAAAGATGAACCATTTAATTGGATAGGTTTTTATGGTGATATTGCTCTTAATAAAAAAACAGCAGAGTTCGAGCAATTTTTAGAAGTAGAAAATAAATGGTTTAAAGTTAATGTTTTTTCAGATGAAAAATATTTTTTTTCAACTATTTTTACTGATATAACAAAAATAAAAAAAATTGAAAATAGTTTACTCATACAGGATAATCTATTTAAGAAACTATCTCAACAGATTCCAGGAGTTATTTATCAATATCAGATTTTTTCTGATGGAAGAGGTTGTTTCCCTTTTGCTAGTAATTCAATAAATGAGATATATGAAGTTAGTTTAGATGAGGTAAAATTTGATGCTTCGAAAGTTTTATCAAGATTACATCCAGAGGATTTTGATTCAGTTTTACAAAAAATAATGAACTCAAAAGATAATCTTACAATTTGGGAGGATGAATATCGAGTAATTTTACCTCAAAAGGGAATTCGTTGGTTGCATGGTATTGCAAAACCAGAGCTCCAAAAGGATAAATCAGTTTTATGGCATGGTTATATTCATGATATCACAGATAAAAAAATTGCAGAAATGGAGTTAAAAAATAAAAAAGAGCAGTTTGAATTGGCAATAAATGGAACTAATGATGGAATTTGGGATTGGGATTTAAGAACAAATCAGATTTTTTTATCTAAAAGGTGGAAAGAGATTTTAGGATATCAGGATTTTGAATTAGAAAATGAGTTTAATTCATTTGCCTCTCTTGTATATGGGGATGATATTGAAAAAATAAATAGTTATCTCCAAAAATATCTCAATGGAGAGATAAAAAAATATTCCATTGAGTTTAGAATGAGGCATAAAAATGGTTCAATTATTTGGATTTTAGCAAAAGGAGAGGCTTTAAGAGATGAATTAGGGGTTCCATATAGAATGGCAGGATCTCATAGTGATATAACTGATAAAAAAATGGCAGAGGAGTTGTTAAGAGAGAGTCAATATAGATTAGAGTTAGCAATGGATGCAGGTGAACATGGGGTTTGGGATTGGAATTTAGTTACAAATAAAACATATTTTAACTCTATCTACTATACAATGCTTGGTTATGAGTATGATGAATTCCCAATGAGTTTTGATACATTTAAAACCCTTATTCATCCTGAGGATAGAGAAAAAGTTATGCCAATAATAGAGGAGAGTATTTTAAATGGTATTCAGTATGCTGTTGAATTTAGATTAATATGTAAAGATGGAACATATAAATGGATTGTAGGAAAAGGGAAAAGCTATTTTAAAGATAACTCAGGAAAACCATATAGAGCTGTTGGGGTTCATATTGATATTGATGAGAGAAAAAAAGCAGAGGCGAAACTTAAGGCAAGTGAAAGAAATTTTAGAACATTTTTTGAAACAATAGATGACATGATTTTTATTGCAGATGAAAAAGGTGAAATTTTCTTTACAAACTCAAGTGTTTCTCAAAAACTTGGATATACAGATTGTGAATTAAAAAAAATGCATGTTTTGGATGTTCATTCTAAAGATAAGTTAGATGAGGCAAAAGAGATATTTTCAGATATGTTTCAGGGTAAAAGAGACTCTTGTCCTTTACCATTATCAACAAAATCTGGAATATTAATTCCTGTTGAGACACGAGTTTGGTTTGGAGAGTGGAATGGTAGTTTTTCTGTTTTTGGTATATCAAAAGATTTATCAAAAGAACAGGAGGCTTTACAAAAATTTGATAAAATTTTTCAAGCTAATCCAGCATTAATGGCTGTAAGTATATTACCTGAAAGATTATTTATTGATGTTAATGAAACATTTTTAAAAACACTTGGATTCACTAAAAATGAGACTATTGGGAAAACAGCATCAGAAATGAATCTTTTTGTTGAACCAGAAAAGCAGATATTAATAGCTAAGAACCTACAGGAAAAGGGATTTATACATAATATTGAATTGAAAGTTAGAACAAAAAGTGGTGAAATATTGGATGGACTTTTTTCTGGAGAGATTTTTGAAACTCAAGGAAAACTCTATTTTTTGACAGTTATGATTGATATAACTACACAAAAAATGACTGAATGTGAGCTTTTTTTAAAGCAAGAGGAGATAAAAAATTACTCATTAACTCTTGAATTAAAAAATAGAGAGTTAAATGATGCTTTAGATAGTGCTAAAGTTGCAAGTAAAACTAAATCAGAATTTTTGTCAAATATGAGTCATGAGATTAGAACTCCACTAAATGGTGTTATTGGATATAGTGAGATTCTTAAATCCACTGAACTATCTCTTACACAACAACAGTATCTTGATAATATTCTCATATCTGCAAACTCATTAATGGGGGTTATTAATGATATATTGGATTTTTCAAAAATAGAGGCAGGTAAAATAGAGTTAGAGCTTATAGAGTTTGATATAGTTGAGCTTTTAGAACAATGTTGTGATATTGTTAAGTTTCAATCAGCCAAAAAGGGAGTAGAGCTTTTATTAAATATTCAACAAAATATTCCACAAATAGTAATTGTAGATCCTATTAGAGTTAAACAGGTTATTATAAATTTACTAAGTAATGCTATTAAATTTACCTCAAAAGGAGAGGTTGAGTTAGGAGTAAAATTTGAAAAAATTAATGAAAATAGTGGAAAGTACTTTTTTTATGTTAGAGATACAGGTATTGGAATATCGGAAGAGCAAGGAAGAAAACTTTTTAAAGCCTTTTCTCAGGCCGACTCTTCAACAACAAGAAAGTATGGTGGAACTGGTTTAGGATTGACAATATCAAATCTTTTAGTTGAGAAAATGGGAGGAAAAATAGGGTTTGAGAGTGTTCAAAATAGAGGAAGTAAATTCTTTTTTTCAATAAATACTAAATTTAGTTCTACAGATTTCATAGAAAATAAATTAAATATTCATAGAGTTTTAGTTGTTGATGATAATGATAAAAACAGAGAGATTCTGAAATTATCTTTAGAGAATTGGAATATCGATGTTTTTGAATCAGATAATGGTATTTCTGCTCTTAAAATGATTGAGAGTGGAGAAAAACTTGATGCTGTGATAATTGATTATCATATGCCTTATCTTGATGGATTAGAGACAATAAAAAAAATTAGAGAACAGTTAAATATCAATGAAATAAAACTTCCAATAATTCTTTTTCATAGTTCAAATGATTCAAAAGAGTTAAAAGAGGAGTGTAAAAAAATTGGGGTGAAATATACTTTAACAAAACCAATTAAATCAAAAGAGCTTTTTAACTATTTAAAAAATATAGAGTTACAAAAAGATGATTTATTAAAAATTGAAACAGATTTTAAAGATAAAAAAATAACTACAAAAAAAATAGATAGTTTGGATAGTTTAAATAGCTTATCAATAGATACTGAATTTAGTATCAATCTCTCAAATAATAGTAGCTCTCAATTAGTAGAAAATAGAACTGATTTTAATAATAATCAGATAAAAATATTGATTGTTGAGGATGTTTTAATTGGTAGGGAGTTAGCAAAAATTTTTGTAGAGTCAGTATTAGAGTCTGCTCAAATTTTTGAGGCATCTAATGGTTTAGAGGCTATTGATATTGTAAAAAATAACTCAGTTGACCTTATATTAATGGATGTTCAGATGCCAGAAATGGATGGATTAGAGGCAACTATTAGGATAAGGGAGTATGAAAAATTAAATAATTTAAAAAAATCATATATTATTGCTTTGACAGCTGGTGCATTTAAAGAGGAGAAGGAGCAATGTTTAGAGAGTGGTATGGATGATTTTTTAACGAAACCATTAAAAAAAGAGATTTTAAAAGAGAAGTTATTCCACTTTTTGATAGATTAAATACTATAAATCAAAATAATAATTTATCCATTCTTATAAAATAAAATATTTTTTATAATTGTTATATAGTAGAATTTTAGTTAGTATTATAAAAATATTAATTAATGATTAAACAGTACTTGAAAAATTAGTTAAAAAGGATATCATATATTAAATGATTTTACTTAGGGGGAGATTTGGAAGGGAACTCTTTAACAACAAAAAATGAAAAAGATTTATCTAATTCATATATTATATTTGCACTTTTAGCTGTAATTATACTTCATAATATTCCAATGACTCACTTTTTGATGTATCCATTTAATCTTCTTGCAACTTGGATTCATGAAATGGGGCATGGAACAATGGCTGAATTAATGGGTGGTGATTTTAAAAAACTTGTTATAAACTCAGATACATCTGGATATGCAAGTTATATGTATAATCCTAGAGAGATGGGAACTATTGGAAAAGTTATGATCGCCTCTGCTGGATATTTAGGGACATCACTATTTGGAGCATTAATGCTCTATTTTAGAAAAAGAGAGAGATTTACAACTGCATTCTCAATGATATTGGGAATTATTATGGTTTTATCTCTTATTTTTTATATAAGAAGTTGGACAGGTTGGTTTTTTGGTGTTCCATTTAGTTTAGCACTTATTTTTATAGGATTGAAAAAAAATAGTTATACTCTATTTTTTTATAATTTTTTAGCTGGTCAAATTGCACTGAATGCAATTTTAGATATAAAAGTTTTGTATAGTGTAAATAGTATGAGTATGAATGGTATGAGTATGAAATCTGATGCAGCAGTTGTGTCTGATTTACTAATTTTCCCTTCATGGTTTTGGGCATCATTATGGTTATTAATTTCTGTTGTTCTTTTTGGATTTACGCTTCTTTTTCCATCTGAAAAAAAAGCTACTGAAAAATAGAGATTATCTATTTTTACAAGAAAAAATCGTAACTATTCAGCAGAAATTGGTTTTAGTTATTTTTTATAGTATTTTAAATGAATAGTGGGTTAAAACCCACTGAATATGAAAAAAATAAAAATTTCACAAAATTTTAATAGGTAAATAATGAATATTATAAAAATTGGAAATCCAATATTAAGAATTAAAAGCTCTAATGTTGAGGATTTTGAGTTTTTAAAATTGGTAATTTTAGAGATGAAAGAGTTAATGTATAAATCAGATGGAGTTGGCTTAGCTGCTCCTCAATGTGGAATTAATCAAAATTTTTTTTTAATGGACCCAAAACCAAACAGTCGTTATCCAAATGCAGATATGGGTAGCTTTCAAGTTATTGTAAATCCTAAAATTATTCTATTTTCTGATGAATTAGAGATTGGTTTTGAGGGATGTTTAAGTGTTCCTAATGTAAATGGAAGAGTTGAGCGATTTTGTTGGCTTGAGGCATTATATCAAGATGAGAATGGAGTTTTTCATCAAAAAAAATTTAGTGGTTTTGAGGCTAGAGTTTTCCAACATGAGTTTGACCATCTTCAGGGAGTTTTTTATATTGATAGAGTTAAAAATATCTCCGATTTAGTGTGTTTTTAAT
>JAFGXH010000164.1 GCA_016936735.1 bacterium | reverse complement strand
CTTGCTGATCTTTATTCTGCTCTTGCTGATCTTTATTCTGCTCTTGCTGATCTTTATTCTGTTCTTTCTGATCTTTATTCTGCTCTTTCTGATCTTTATTCTGCTCTTTCTGATCTTTATTCTGTTCTTGCTGATCTTTATTTTGCTCCTGATTCTCCTCTTTTTGACCATCTTTGTTATTTTTGTTCTGATTCTGTTGCTCTAACATTTTTAGAGTTATCTCTATATTCTTTTTTACATCTTTATCTGTTGGACTGTTTTTTGCATATTTTTTATAGTAATCAAGAGCCTGTTTATAATCCTGCATTTTGAAAAAACTATTTCCAAGATTATAAAGAGCATTATCTCTTAATTTTTTATCATCAGATGCCAATGACTTTATATATGAATCTTTAGCCTCAGAATATTGCTCTTTTTTATATAAGGAGTTTCCAATATGATAGTAGATGGATGGATTCTGTTTTAGTTTCTCTAAAGCCTCTTGAAATTTCTCTATTGCCTTATCATATTTTCCATTTTTAAAATAACTATTTCCATCCTCAACCTCACCGCTATTTTTCTCAAAAAGAGAGAACCCAAAAAGAAATGGAATAAATAGTAATATTACTATAAAATTTATATTTTTCTTAAACATGTTTTCTCCTTCGTTCCCCAATAAAAGATGATAATAGTAAGAAAAAAAGTGCAAAATATAATGGAATAGTAAATCTCTCCTGTTTCATTATTTTAAACTCCTCTTTTATACTTTTTTTCTCTAATTGAGATATTTCACCTAGCATTTTACTTAAATCAATAGAGTTATCTTGAAAACCATAATATTTACCATTAGTTAATGCAGATATCTCTGTTAGGAAATCTGGATTTAATTTTGTGAGAACTGGTTCACCTTTACTCTCTAAATAGCCATTACTAACCCCTTTTTTATCTTTAATAGGTATTAGTTCACCAGTTAAAGAGCCAATTCCAATTGTATATATTTGAATATGTTTCTCTTGAGCCATTTTAGCAGCTTTATCTAAGTCTCCATCATGATTTTCACCATCAGAAACAAGTATTAAAACTCTTGAACGACTATCACCTCTACTTCCCATTTCAAAAAGATCTGCGGCAGTCTCTATAGCAAGTTGAATATTTGTTCCACCAAGAGGAATATCATCAACAGATATATTTTTTAAAAAAAGCTGTGCAACTGAGTAATCGGTTGTTAATGGTGCTTGTGGGTATGCTATACCTGCAAAAGATACTAATCCAACTCTATCCCCTTTTAGTGTTTTAATAAATGAGGATATCTCCATTTTTGCTCTCTCAATTCTGCTTGGAGCAATATCCTCTGCAAGCATACTTTTTGATATATCAAGAGCAATAACAATATCAATTCCATTTTTTTGAACCATTTTAGAGCTCTCTCCATACATTGGAGATGCAAGAGAGATTATAATTGCAACCAAAGATAATATAAAAAAAATAAATTTGATATACTGTTTTGTATAGGATACTCCAATTTTCAAATTATTAAAATAGTCTCCAACAGGAAGATTGAGATTTTTAGCTTTATTTCTGAAAAATAAAACTCCAGAAACTAAAATTATTGGTATAAAAATCAACAATAAAAAATATATTTTGTTATCCCAACTCATAAAACCTCTTATATCAAATTAGGAAGAAGATTTTTGTGCCTTGAAGCACTAAAATATTTCAATAGTTTTTAACAATGAAAAGTTGATTTTATTTCTTTTTTTTCTGATTCTGTTTTCTTGATTTTGAAGCCTCTTTCTTTTTTTTATCTCTAGAGGTTCTATTAAATAGTCTTGGTTGTTTTTCATTTTTTGAATCATCATCATCAAAATCATCATCATCAAATCCAGGCATTCCAGGAAAACCAGGCATTCCTCCCATTCCCCCCATACCACCAGAAAACATATTTTTCATATCTTTAAGTTGCATTAACTGTTTAATTCCAGGTATTTTTGATAAGAATCCTGTATTTCCCATTGAGAGTTGATTCATCATCTGTTTCATCATATTAAACTGCATCATCAACTCTTTTACCTCTTTGTATGAACGACCAGAACCTTTTGATATTCTTATCATTCTACTTTCATTGATTAGATCTGGATTTGATCTCTCCTTATGTGTCATTGAATCAATAATATAACTCACTTTTTTAAACATTGATTCATCAACATTATCAGGCATTTTCATACCACCCATTGGCATTTTTGCAACTAAATCTTTAACAGAGCCTAATTTATTAATCATCTCAATCTGTTTTTTGAAATCATAAAAATTAAACTCTCCAGAGAGCATTTTCATTGCATCAATTTCAGCTTTTTCATCAACAACATGCTCAAAATCTTGAACTAAACCAACAATATCACCTAATCCCAATATTCTTGATGCAAGCCCCTCTGGTCGAAATGGTTCAAGTTGAGTTAATCCCTCTCCCATTCCTAAAAATTTAATAGGTTTTTCAGTAACCTCTTTTATTGATAGTGCAGCTCCACCACGAGCATCACCATCAAGTTTTGTTAAAATAACACCATCAATAGAGATTCTTGTGTTAAACTCTTTTGCTGTATGAACAGCATCTTGACCAATCATTGCATCAACAACAAGGAATTTATTATCTGGTTTTGTTAAATTATCAATCTCTTCAAGCTCTTTCATAAGAGCTTCATCAATTGCTAAACGTCCTGCTGTATCTATAATCATTACTTGATATTTATGCTCTTTTGCATACTCTAATGCAGCAGAACATATTTTTGGTGGTTTTTCACCTTTCAAATGAAAAACTTTAACATCAAGTCTCTCTCCAATAATTTGAAGCTGATCAACAGCAGCAGGTCTATAAATATCTGCAGCAACAAGAAGAACATGTTTATTCTCTCTTTCCATTAGATATTTAGCCAATTTTCCTGTTGTTGTTGTTTTTCCAGAACCCTGAAGTCCCATCATCATAATTACTGTAGGTCCTTTCTCTCTGTATTTGATAGAGGTATCAACAGGTCCCATAAGAGCCTCAAGCTCCTCTTTACAGATTTTTACAAAAATATCACCAGGTTTAATTTTAACTTTTTTTCCTTGATGCTTTACAGCAACCTGAACAATCTCTCCTGTGGCCTTCTCTTCAACACGTTTTAAAAATGCCTTAACAACTTTGAATTCAACATCAGCCTCTAAAAGGGATTGACGAACATCTTTCAAAGCCTCTTTAATGTTATCGGCTGTGATTTCAGCCTTTCCCTGTAGCCTATTTTTGGCATTTTTAAAACCATTTGCTATCACATCAAACATCTCTTACCCCAAAATCTATTATAAAAACATCATTCAATAATACTTATAAAATCAAACCCTATTTTTGTAAAAACAGTATCAAATACCCTGTATAATAATCATTTTAACCTAAAAAACAATAAAATTACTTTATCTTACTGTTTTTACTTTCTATTTTCCTCTTTTTTATAAAAAAAAGATAGTTAGAAAAAGTTATATAAGATAATTAATCTACAATGTTTTTTTTATAATTGACCATTTTACTCTATCTGGATAATCTTTTAAGGAGACTCCTTGAGATAAAAGCTCCTCTCTAATTTTATCCGCCTCTTCATAATTTTTATTTTTTTTTGCAGAGTTTCTCTCCTCAATTTTAGATAAGATATACTCTTTTGTTAGTCCTAACTCATTTGCTCTTTTTTCATTTATTTTTGATAAAAACTGAGATGGATTACTTTCAAAAAGGGCAAGTGTTGAAAATATATCTTTTAGTTGAGAATAGATCTCTTTTAGTGTTCTTTTTTTGTCTTTTAATTTTGTTTTAGGTCTATCAATCAACTCATTTATAACTCTTAAATATTTTGATAAAGTTCCAATTGCAGCAGCAGTATTAAAATCATCATCCATATCTGCCTCAAATTGAGCCAAAATTGAGTCTTTATACTCTGGATGAAGCAACTCTCCATCATCAATAGGATTATCAATTATCTCAAACATATTTGATAGTGTTTCATAAATAGAGCACAATCTATCCTCTGTTTCATCAAGAGATACAAATGTTATTTCAGAATCATTTTCATCATCTTTTTTGATTGTGAAATTAATTGGGCTTCTATAGTGATTTGACAAAATAAAAAATCTAATCACCTCTGGATCATATTTTTCTAAAAGATGTCGAATTGTAAAAAAATTTCCAAGAGATTTACTCATTTTGGCACCATCAATATTGACAAAACCATTGTGAAGCCAATATTTAACATACTCTTGCCCTGTTGCTCCCTCACTTTGTGCAACCTCATTTTCATGATGAGGAAACACTAAATCTTTTCCTCCACCATGAATATCAAATGTAGCCCCAAGATATTTAGTGCTCATTGCAGAACACTCAATATGCCAACCAGGTCTACCTTTACCCCAAGGAGAGTCCCACATTGGTTCATTTGGTTTTGCTTTTTTCCAAAGTGCAAAATCTAAAGGATTTTTTTTCTGTTCACTAATCTCAATTCTAACACCACTCATTAATTCATCAAGTTTTCTATTTGATAATTTACCATATTCAGGAAATTCTGAAACGGAAAAATATACATCACCATCAGATTCATAAGCAAGATTTTTACTGATTAATTCAGAAATCATCTCAATCATATCACTTATATGTTCTGTTGCTTTTGGCTCAATTGTTGCTGAGGCAATACTAAGTTTTTCCATATCCTCATGGAATGCATTAATAAATGTTTCACTTACCTCTTTTGATGAACTATCTGATTCATTTGCTCTTTTTATAATTTTATCATCAACATCTGTAAAATTACGAACATATGTAACATCATAGTTTTTATATTTTAAATATCTGTAAATTGCATCAAATGCCACATATGCTCTTGCATGACCAACATGACAGTAGTCATAAACTGTAACTCCACAAACATACATTCCAACTTTATTTGGTTCTATTGTTATGAAATCCTCTTTCTTTCCGCTTAATGTATTGTATACTCTCATATCGACTCCATTAAAGGTTAAATATTATATATAAAAGATAATCTATTTTCAATAAACTTATTTCATTTTTAAAATTATTTTATTTAAAATTTATGATAAATAGTTTATTGATTAATAATTTTGGTTTGAATAGAGCTGTTTTTCTATTTTTTGAGTTATAAAAACTATTTTATTTTTGATTTTTTATGAAAAATTCCGAATAATAAATTGGATTATTTGGTTTTTTTGTGCAAAAAAATAGAAAACTAATTAAAACATTATCTAAATATATAACATTGATAACCTTTATTGCCTCTTTTAGTATTGGTGGAGCATCATTAATATATCAATATCAAAATTATAGTGATGAGGTTTTAATATTAAAAAAAAATAGTATTAATCAAAAAAAATCTTTTTTGAAAGATGATGTTTCTCAAAAAGCGATTTCAATAGAGGAGAAGATAGAGCAAGTTATAAATACAAAATATTCTGAATTAAGGGGTGAGTTATCTCAATTAAATCTACTTTTATCTAACATTTATCAACATGATATAAAAACATCAGCAACAAATGAACATATAAAAGAGCATTTAACAGATTTTTTTGGTAATAACTCATTTTGGAAATCATATTTTTTTTACTATATATTTGATTACTCTAATAATGATAATGGATTCATATATACTAAAAACTGTTTAAGTACTATTTGTGATCATAAAGATCCTTTTAAGTCAATTAAATATATCCTTAAAGATTTAATAATCAAAAATAATGAACCAATTGTAATAAAAATATACTCAAAAGATAATAAAAAAAATTTCCCTAATGAAAATAGTTTAAATACACTCAATAAAACAGATATTGAAGATAATATTTTAAATAATCAAAAGGATAATTTAAAAACAAAATCTCAAAATTTTATAACTATCTACTCAGATGGGATAGATTTTGATATGGTAATATCTGTTATTCATTTCTCTATTTTTAATTGGGTTTTAGTAACTGGTTACTATTTAGATGAGTTAGATAAAGATATTACTGAAAAAGTAGTCAATATAATAAATAAAACACCATTTTTTAATGATGATTACTTTTATTTGATTAAAACAGATGGAACTATTTTAACAAATGCAGGAGATCCATCAACTATTGGTAAAAATCTAAATGAATACTCTAATTCTAATAAAATACATATTTTTAAGGAGACACTAAAGGCTATCAAAAATGAGAATGGTGGTTTTATAGAGTATTTGTGGAAAAAACCAAATAAGAAAAAAGAGTATCCTAAAATCACATTTGTTAGAAAAATTAAAAATAGAGATTTAATTATTGGTAAAGGAGTCTATATTGATGATTTATATAATATTATTGAGAAAAAAAAGGATAATTTAAAAGGAAATATCACAAAATTTATTGTTATTTTAACTATTATTTCATTATTCATCTCTGTTATTGCCTTATTAATAATTCAGGCTTTATCAAAAAAATTTATAAAAAATCTAGATGCATTTATTGATTTTTTTGAAAAATCATCTTTAAAATCAAGGGAGATTAATCCTAATGAGTTGTATTTTGATGAATTTAAAATTTTAGCAAATGCCGCTAATTTTATGATAAAACAACAGAAAGAGAATGAGATGATTTTTAAACTTTTTGTTGAGCAATCAAAAGATGGTGTTATGATTATTGATGATAAAGGATTTGTTATTGAGTGTAATCAGGTTGTTTTAAATATTATGGATTTTACTAGAGAGGAGATTTTATTCAGAGAGATTTGGGAGATTCAATCAGAAAGAATGCCTTTAACACAAAAAACAGCACATTTAATAACACAAATGAAAATAGTTTTAGAGGATTTTTTTAAAAATATTCAAGAGAATATAACAGAGCATCCAATTGAACAACGATTACAACAGAAAAATGGAGATATTAAAATAGTTCAATCAGTTGTTTTTCCAATAAAAACATCAAATAAAATAATTTTTGGTTCAATTATTCGAGATATAACAGAACAGAAACAGATTGAAAAAGATCTTATTGCAGAAAAAGAGAGATTAGCTGTAACATTGAGAAGTATTAAAGATGGTGTTATTGTAACAAATAATGATTATCTTATTGTATCAATGAATCCATCTGCCGAGAGGTTAACAGGTTGGAAACAAATAGAGGCTGTTGGAAAAAATTTAAATCAGATTTTTAGAATATTTTTTCAAGAGAGTGATAATCAAATCTCTGAGACTATTCTACTTGATAAAAATGGTGGAAGAAAGATAATAACAGATAGTTTTGCACCAATATATGATAATAGAGGAAAAATTCTTGGAACAATTCTTGTTTTTCAGGATGTTACAGAGAGACATAAAATAAATTTTGAACGTCAAAAAATGCAAAAATTAGAGTCTATTGGTATTTTGGCAGGTAAAATAGCTCATGATTTTAATAATCTTTTAACAGGTATTCTTGGGTATATTAATCTTGCAAAAGTTTCAGAAAAGGCAGAAGATATAAATCAAAATCTTCAAAAAGCTGAAGAGACAACAATCTCTGCCCAAAAAATATCAAACCAATTTATTACATTTTCGAGAGGAGGAGAGCCTGTTAAAAAGGGATGTAATCTTTTTTCTATAGTTACAGATGTTTTAAACTCAATTAATTTTGATAAAATAGAGCTATTTTTTATATCAAATGTTAAAGAGATTCCAATTTTTGCTGATGAACATCAACTTTATCAAATGATTAAAGAGTTACTATATAATGCAAAAGAGTCTATAATAGAGGCTGGTAAAATAACTCTATCTGTAGATAGAGTTGTTGCACCAATTGGAATAAGTGGTGATGATAATAGTGATAATTATGCACTTTTATCAATAAAAGATAATGGCATTGGTATGAGTGATAGCATCAAAAAAAGAGTTTTTGAGCCATATTTTACAACAAAAGATAAAAAAAATGGATTAGGATTAACTATTGTTGAATCAATACTAATCCAACATAATGGAAAAATAGAGATTCACTCAAAAGAGAATGAGGGTACTCTTATTCAACTATTTATTCCTTTAAATAAAAATTTACAAAAAAATAGTGAAAAAAATAATAATAATCAAAATATTGATGAGTTTGGAAAATCAAATCAAACCAATAGAATATTAATTATGGATGATGAGGATATGATTTTAAAGTTGTCATCAAAAATGTTAAAACATTTAGGTTATGATACTGATACAGCAAAAAATGGAGAGGATACTATAAAACTTTATAAAGAGTCTTTGGAGAAAAAACAGCCATATTTAGGTGTAATTCTTGATTTAACAATTTTAGATGGAATGGGAGGAGTTAAAACATTAGAGGAGCTTTTATTATTAGACCCTAATGTTAAAGCTATTGTTTCAAGTGGATATTCTGATGATTCATCAAATGCTCATTATAAAGAGATTGGATTTGCAGGATATCTTCCAAAACCATATAAAATAAATCAGCTTTTAGAGGCTATAGAGTCTGTTTTTAAGATCTAAACTAATTAAACCAACTCCAAATAAATGAGCCAGTTGAACTATTTTCTGTTGTTTTTATGTCGCTTCCCTCTGTTATATCAAAATCTACACTAACAGAATAGATACCAGAGAGTGTTATTTTTCCTCTAAAATCAACAGCAACACTATTTGCTTTATCAACATTTGAACCACCAATATTCTGGCTCCATAAAACATCTCCAGATAGAGAGTATTTAATAATAAAAGCATCTAATAGTCCATTTGATGTAAATGATATTCCATTTGTTGATATATTACCACCAACATATCCAGATAAATACAGCTCTGAATTATAGTAACTTAAGGATTTTCCCTCATCCTCAAGAGAGCTTCCAAATGTTTTACTCCATCCAAAATCAGCTGTTGATAATATTTTTAATAAAAACACATCACTATTTGAGGATGAGTGTGTTGAAATACCAGAATCATAATTAAAATCAACATTAGAGCCATTAAAAGAGCCTGTTATATATATTGAATTCTCTGCTAAAATAGCCTTCTTAGGAGTGATATCGGAATTTAATGCACCAATAGTTTTAACATCACTAAATGAACTATCAAGATTTAGATATAATATAAACATATCTGTTGAACCAATAGCTGTTCTGTTTTGAGGGTTATCTTCTGTTCCAAAATTAACAACACCTTTAAATGTTCCCAAAGCAACAATTTTACTATCTTTTACTACTAAGCTAGTTATTTTATCAAGAGATGTTCCTCCAAATGAGTGAGCCCATCTAAACAGACCAGTTGATGAAAAAGATGTTATAAATCCATCAATACTATTAGTTCCTGCTGATGTTAAATTATAGGTTACTCCATTTGTATTAAAATTTGTAGTACCATCAAAAAAACCACCAACATAAATATTATTATTTAAATCAATCGCTACAGATAGGGCCTCTTCATATCTTGAACCACTAAAAGTAGCAGACCAACTATAAACTCCATCAGAGAATATCTTTAATACAAACCCATCTCTATTACCAAAACAGAATTTTGTATCATTTCCATTTAAAGAGGCATCAAAATCGATAATTCCAGTAAAATATCCAGTGATATATATATTATTTTCACTATCTATTAAAAGAGAGTATGATTCATCATTTGAACTACTCCCAACAACATAGCTCCAAAGATATTCACCATCTACTCCATATTTTGTTATAAATATATCCCTTCCTCCAAAACTCTGATAAATATCTGTTTCGGATGTTGGATTTAAATCAACCTCTCCCTGAAAAAAACCTGTAACATAAAGATTTCCCAAATTATCATATTTAGAATCACTAATCTCAACCCAAGAGCTATTTGTTATTGTATAAACTCCAGCATATCCTGATTCATGCTCACAAATTGCAACACCACTACTATCATTACAACTACCTGTTAAACTATCTCCAGAGCAGCTTTTTAAAGAGCAGGATTCTAAACATGAGCCATTATTATCATTATCTTGATATCCAACATTACAACTACAACTTACAACACCACTACTATCATCACAACTTGAGGCGTTAGATCCACAATATGATAATGCTCCACAAGTTGGAAGACAAGAGAGGTTATTATCATTATCTTGATAATTGATATCACAAGAACAGAATGCCTCAGTTAATGATAATGCATTACAAACACCTCTCCCAGAACAATCAACATTTTCACAAGGGGTTGAACACTCTAAACCATCTGTAAAATATCCTTCAGAACAACTACAGTGAGCTTCATGTGCACTATCAGGAACACAATATCCTCTATTAGAACAGGTTATGTCTGATGTACATGGAGTTATACATATATTGTTCTCATCAACAAAATAGCCCTCCTGACAATTGCAATATATAGTTCCCTCTGAATCATCACAAAAACCATTAATACCACAAGAGAGAGTATTACAAGACTCTAAACAGCTTCCATTATTATCATTATCTTGATATCCATCCTCACAAGTACAAATTATAGAGCCTGTTGAGTCACTACAAGAGCCATGCCCACCACAACTGTTTGTTGATTCACATGATGGCAAACAGGTATAATCTAAATCATTATCTTGATATCCATCATTACAATCACAAACAACTAATCCAGAGTTATCATTACAGACTCCATTTTCACAACCAACTAAGCTACAACTTGGTTTACAAACACCATCATTATCATTATCTTGATATTGATTTATACAGATACAAGTAGCAATACCAGAACTATCATCACAGGCTCTATTTAAACCATTGCAAGTTGTTTGAGAACAATCAGGTAAACATGAACCATTATTATCACTATCTTGAAACCCAGTGTTACAAAAACAAACAGCCTCTCCATCACTATCTGCATCACAATGAGCATTCTCTTGACAAGATATATTCTCACAAACATAAATACACTCAAGTTGGTTCTCTGACTCTTTATATCCTATTTCACAATCACAATATGGTTCTCCACTTTCATTAGCCCTACAAACTCCATGCTCAGAACAGTTAATTCCTGAGCAGACAGATATACATGTTAAAGGAGTCTCATTAGCATATCCAGGATTACAGGAGCATTTTGCTTCACCACTATTTTGATCTACTTCACAACTTCCATGACCACTACAGTTTTGGTTATTGCATACAGAAATACACTCATAATTTCCCTGATTTTTATATCCAAAACTGCATTCACAAATTGAGTTTCCATCATTAATAATACATTCACCATTTCCAGAACAAGTTATCTCTTCACAACTTGCAACACAATCTAATCCATTTTCAGTTTGAGTGTAACCTAAATAACAGCTGCAAGTTGCCCCACTATTTTCTGTTACTTCACATCTTCCATGATTTGAACATGTTATATCTGCACAAGGGGATATATAGGGTTTACAACTTAATCCATCAACAATATACCCCTCATTACAAACACAATATGGTTTCCCATCATTATCTAAAAGACACTCCCCATTTTCAGTACATTCAGCATCATCACATGTCAATATTTTTTCAATACATGTATAGTTAGAGGCGATAAAACCCTCATCACAATTACAATATGCCTCACTATTTTCATTAAGTTGACACTCACCATGTTCACCGCAATCAATATCATTACAAGATAATGGTTTTAAAATACAAGAGTTTTCTACAGAGTAGTATCCCTCTTCACAACTACAATATGCCCCATTATTCTCATTTAGTTGACATTCACCATGTTCTCCACAATCTACCATAATACATGGAGAGCATTCACAACTACTCCAACTACTATTTTGACAAACCTGTTCTCCTTGTGAACCATTTTCACAAGAACAATCTCTTTTTACACCCTCAACACAATTTTTTGTTTCATCCTCACTACATCCATAAAAAATAGATGTAATGAATATAAAAAGAAGAATATACCTCATTTTAACCTCTTAAAATATAGTAATTTTTAGAATTGCATTTATGGTTTATAAGTGCAAATTTAAATATAATATGATTTTATCATAAAATTATAAATAAACAAAATAGATATTAATTTTATCTAAATAACTTAGAATTATCTATTTTATCTTCAATAAAAACAAATAAATAGGGTATTCTATACTCTATAAATAAAAAATCAACTAATTGTAATAAATTTTCTAAATTTAGTCAAAAATATAGTAGAAAATTCTGTTGATAAAATATTTTTAGTTGTTATATTTTATAAATTGTTTAAAAAGCTTTTATTACTGTTTTTAATAATAGTTAACAAAAAAAATTTTAATTTCATACTTAATCTGTTATAAATACATTTTAATAACAGATTTTATTTAAGGCTTAATTTTAGAAATGGAGGATAAATGAGAAAAACTGTTATAATAGGAATGCTTTTATCTTTAGCTCTTTTTTCAAAAGAGTTATTAATTACTACTGGGAGTGGTGGTAGAATTAGAGAAAAAGCAGATACTTCAGGAAAAACATTGGTATCATTACCAATTGGAGATGTTTTAGAATTGGTTGAGAAATCTAAAACAGCATCAAAAATAGGTGATATGAATTTTCATTGGTTTAAAGTAAAAACAACAGATGGAACATCTGGTTGGATTTATGGCTCAATGTTAGCTCCATTTGATGAAAAAAATGGTGTTGAAATATATAAAAAAATAGTAAAAGAGAGATTTTCAAAAACAAGAACTTTTGAGGAGTATGGAGATATTGTTAGATGGCTAGGAAAACTACAGAAAAAAGAGATATCTAATGAGATTAGTTGTGAATTGGAGTATTATAGATTATTAGCATTGAAAGAGTCTATAGATCAGTTAATTCAAAAAGGTGATTATAACTCAGTTAATGATAAACATCCTTGGATTAAAGAGAATAGTAAAGATCTTTTTTATCATGAATTAGCAGGAATATATATTCTTAATAGAGAGGAGATTCTTAAAACAGCACAAAAATATAAAGATACAAAATCTGCAGAAAAACTATATTGGTTAAGAGCAAACACCTATTTAGGAGGTGAGTGTGAGGGGTATATTCCTTGTGGAATATCTTCAACATCTTTTATGCAGGGTGAATATGTTGAAAAATATCCTAAAGGTGAGTTTTCAGATGAAGCTATTGCAAAAATTGTTGAAACATTAGGACAGATATTAGAGTATTATCCTGAATCTGTTGAGGCTGAAGAGAAAAAAGAGATAGAGGTTACTTTAAAAGAGCTTGAGAGACAAACTTCAAAATATTCTGGAAAGAATAGTGAAAGTTTAAAAAATGTGATAGCTAAAATTAGAGTTAAAAACAGTTAATCAAAAAGAGATTTAGGCTGTTTTTTCTCACTATCAAGTAGTTTTAAAAGAGTTACAGAGGCCTCTTTATGATTAAGCATTCTTTCTAAAACATCTAATGTAATCTCAACATCATATAGACTATTATGAAAACTATTTTTATCAAAATCAACATTATAAAATGTTGCACACTCCTCTAATGTTGGCCATTTATAGTTTTTTTTGCCAATTGCTTTTAGCTTTAGTATCTCTATATTATTTTTCATTGTACAGAACTGTTTATCCATTTTAAATGGAATAAAAGAGATATCAAACTCAACATTATGACCAACAAAAATATTGGCATCTTTGCAGAAGCTTTCAAAAGATTTAATATCATCTAAAAAATATTTAGGATATTCACAATTTTCTCCTCTCATATCTGTTATAACATTTGAGTATAATCCATTAACATTTAAAGCTCCAATATTTTCTGTCTCATCTGGTTTTATATAATAAAATCTATTAAAAACCCCCTTTTTCTCTATTTTTTTTGAAGTTTTGTTAATAGTAGCCTTTATTGCTGATACAGATAAAACACTACTACTCCTGCTAAATCCATTTGTCTCTAAATCAAAAACAACTATATTACTCATTAAAATTACCTCTTATTAAAAAACCTGCTCTTTTTGAACCATATATCTTTTCCCAAGATATTTAAATATCACAATTGATAAAATTATTGTGGTTATATTCTCTATAAAGTAGTGTGAAAAGCTAAATTTATATGGGGAAGGGATATTAAAAAATGTATCAAACATAAAATATGATATCTCTTCAAATGTTATAAAGAAGAGAACAAAAAGTGGAATTGTATGATAATCAAGAATTATAAATTTACGAAAATATCTAATACTAAGTTGAAAAAATAGGTAGTAAAAAAAAGTGTGAAAGAAGTAGGTATGTATAAAAAACACATCACTTAGAAATCCAAGAAAAAGGGTATATAGAGTTATTTTAATATTTTTATCTTTTATT
>JAFGXH010000163.1 GCA_016936735.1 bacterium | reverse complement strand
TAAAAAGAAAAAAATTTACCATTAAATCATCTGAAAAGCTATATTGAGTATAAAAAGGAAGAGGTGGAACCATATATCCTGCTGCAACATCCCCTTGGGATTCAACAAAGATAACTCCTGTAAAGTCAGATTTTAAAACCCCTTGAGGTAAAGTATGAGGCTTTTCAATCTCTCTAATAGGATAATGTTCTAACTCTTTCATTGAACTACAAGATACTAAAAATATTGATAATAAAATTAGAAAAATAATTTTGTTTAAATAATTTAAAAGCATAATATATCCCAATAAAAGTAATTAAAGAATAGTAGTGAAAAATAAAAAAAAGTCAAGTGAGATAGAAAATAATATTAATTTATATAAATTATAATGTCTGATAATGTATTAGTTTTATAAAGAAAACAAAAAATAAAAAGAGACTTTGTCAAATAAAAAAAAATATGCTATAACAAAAAAGAATATTTAGGAGAACCACATGTGTGGAATAATTGGTTATATTGGTGATAAAAACTGTTCTGATATTCTTCTTCAAGGACTCTCTAAACTTGAATATCGTGGATATGATTCTGCTGGAATTGCTATTCTTAATAATAACAATATTACAAGACTTAAAACAGAAGGAAAACTTCAGGGGCTTTATGCAAAAGTATATTTGGAAAAGCCCGAAGGAACAATTGGAATAGGGCATACTCGTTGGGCAACTCATGGTGCACCAACAACAATTAATGCTCATCCTCATAGTGCAGGAAAATTTACAATAATTCATAATGGAATTATTGAAAACTATAAAGAGTTAAAATCATATCTTCAAAAAGAGGGAGCAATATTTTCAACAGAAACAGACTCTGAAATTATAGCACATCTTCTTGATTTAAATTCAAAAAACTTAACTTTTGAAGAGGCTGTTGTTAAAACTATCTCTAAATTAGAGGGGGCTTTTGCTGTTTTAGTTCTTTTTGAAGAGGCTGAAAAAATAGTAGCATTTAAACAACACTCTCCAATGGTTATTGGTGTTGGTTCTGGTGAGATGTTTGTTGCTTCAGATATTCCAGCACTTCTTGAATATACTAAAAGGTTTATATTTATGAATGATGGAGAGTTAGCTATACTTGAAAAAAATAGCTTTAATTTATATGATTTCTCTTTAAATTCAAAAGAGTATAAAATAGAGACTCTTAATATATCTCCACTTATGGCAGAAAAGGGAAACTATAAACACTTCATGTTAAAAGAGATTTTTGAACAAAATAGAAGTATAAGTGATACATTTAGAGGTAGAGTTTTAAACGGTGGAGAAAAATTAGATTTAGATACATCTGAACTTAATGATTTTTTTAAAAATTCACTGAAAAGAGTAATTATTACTGCTTGTGGAACATCTTGGCATGCTGGATTAGTTGGAAAATATCTCATTGAACATCTTGCAAGAGTTCCTGTTGAGGTTGATTATGCCTCTGAATATCGATATCGTTCTCCAATTGTTGATGAAAACTCTTTAATTATTGCTATTTCTCAATCTGGAGAAACAGCAGATACACTTTTTTCAATAAAAATGGCTAAAGAGATGGGGGCTAAAGTTTTATCAATATGCAATGTATTTCAATCATCAATTCCAAGAAGCTCTGATGCTGTTTTATACACATATGCAGGTCCAGAGATAGGGGTTGCATCAACAAAAGCATTTACAACTCAATTGGCAGTAATTATTATGCTTGCAATTCACCTAAAAGAGTGCAAAACAGGTGAACTTGATGTTAAACTACTTAAAGAGTTGTTATCAATTCCTGAAAAAATAGATGGAATTTTACAAAATAGTGAACTAATTTTAGAGTTAGCTCAAAAATATCATCATTTTAGAGATTTTCTATTTTTAGGAAGAGGACTAAATTTTCCAATTGCTCTTGAGGGTGCTTTAAAACTTAAAGAGATATCATATATTCATGCTGAGGGTTATCCCTCTGGTGAAATGAAACATGGTCCAATTGCTCTTGTTGATGAGGATATGCCAACAATAATAATGGCAACAAAAAATAATCAATATGAGAAAGTTTTAAGCAATCTTCAGGAGATTCGAGCTAGAAGTGGAAAGGTTATTGCAATTGCAACAGAGGGAAATAACTCAATAAAAGAGTTTTGTGATGATATATTTTTTGTACCTGAATCATCAGCTCTTCTTGAGCCATTTTTCACTGTTATTCCTTTACAACTATTTGCCTATTATGTGGCTGATATTAAAGGAACCGATGTTGATCAACCAAGAAATCTTGCAAAATGCGTTACTGTTGAATAAAATCATTATTTAACAGTCTAATATAAAATGTGGTAGGAGATACTCATGAAAAAAATATTACTATTTTTATTTATAACAACTCTTTTAAGCCCATTATATGCAGAGGATTATCAGATGCCAGATGGTCTTGGAGAGAAGGGAACTTCAAAAATATTTGACAACAGAACAACAAAATCTGTTGATGATATTAAGGGGAAACAGAAAAAAGTTGATACAACTGACCCCAGAAATAAAACAACAGATGTAACAGATGATTCTAAAATTGTTCAAAATATCACTTCTGGTGATTCAAAAACAGAAAAAACAGATTCAACAATCTCCACTCAAAATAAAAGTGAACAAGATATCACAAATTTGATGGATGGTGGACTTGGTGATAAAAATGACTCTAATGGAAATTTTAATAATCAAACAGAGAAATCTGTTGATGATATGAATGGGGACGCAAAAAAAATTGACACAACAGACCCTAGAAATAATCAAAATCCATATGATGATTATAGAAAAGTTTTCAGAATTTTTAGAAAAAGCAGATTCTCTAGTTTCTCAAGAGGGTTATCTTTT
>JAFGXH010000162.1 GCA_016936735.1 bacterium | reverse complement strand
TGTTTATTTATTTTTTTCTTTATAGTAATAAAAAATAGTAATATTTTTACATGAACAGCGTGGTTTTAACCCGCTGAATATGAAAAACTACTTCAATGTAACTGTTGCAAAGAATACTTTCATGAAAAACTAATTCAATGTAATTGTTACAAAGAGTACTTTTATGAAAAACTACTTCAATGTAACTGTTGCAAATATTATTTTCATGAAAAACTACCTCAATGTAACTGTTGCAAAGAGTACTTTTATGAAAAACTAGTTCAATGTAACTGTTGCAAAGAGTACTTTCATGAAAAACTAGTTCAATGTAACTGTTGCAAAGAGCACTTTTATGAAAAACTACCTCAATGTAACTGTTACAAAGAGTACTTTTATGAAAAACTAATTCAATGTAACTGTTGCAAAGAGCACTTTCATGAAAAACTAATTCAATGTAACTATTGCAAAGAGTACTTTCATGAAAAACTACTACATGCAAAAAATATTTTATTAAAAAAAATAATAAACACTCTATTTAATTTACTGAAATTGATAGATATTTATTATTATTATTTAAATTGTGTGAATGCAAATAATTTTATTTGATCTTTTTTTTTCTTTGATTACTCTCACCTTTAACTTTTTCAATATGTGATAAATCACCAAACTCTGTAATAAAGTTTTTTGAGATATAGAGAGTTTTCAGATTTGATAAATTTGATATTTTCGAGATATCTGTAATAGAGTTTTTATCTAAATCTAGCCACTCTAGTGATTTTAAAGTTAAAAGATTATCAATATTTTCAATTAGATTTCCCTCTAAATCAAGTTTTTTTAATTTTGGGTAGTTTAATGAAAATTTTGGTAGAGTTACTATTTTATTATACTGTAGAATCAGCTCATCAATTTTATCTAAATCAATGATGGCTGTTATATCTGAAATAGGGTTTTCAGATAAAAATAGTTTTTCTAAATTTTTTAAAAAATGGAGAGATGATATATCAACAATTTGATTACTCTCAAGGTCTAACCATTTTAAATTTATTAAACTTTTTAATTCAGTAATATTATTTAGGTTATTGTACTCTAAATCTAATTTTACCAAACTTGGTAAATTGATATTTTTAGGAATTTCAGATATTTTATTATACTCTAAATTAAGCTCCTCTAAATTAGGAAGATTTGAAATCGAGGATATATCCTCGATTTGGTTATATTTTGCATTGATTTTTTTTAATTTTTTTAGATTTTTAAGTGGAGATAGATCTTTAATTTGATTATAGCTTATATCAATCTCTTCAAGATTTGGAAAACTCTCTATTTTTGATATATCACTTAATCCATGTGTTGAGAAAGAGATTTTTTTTATACTCTCATTACCATTTAAACCATTAAGATTTAAAAATGCATCACCTCTATTTTTACAAATAATAGAGCTACTATCTTTTTGTGATTTTAAACACTCTAAAAGTAGTAGATTTATATCATCCTTCTCTTTTTTACAAGAGAAAAACGTAATTAAAAATAATATAATCATGAATTTTTTAATAATATCTTTCACAAACTCTCCATACTATTTTTCTGAATCATTTTTGAGTATTTAAAAATTAATTCATAAAAATCATCAATAAATATATCTGAAATTTCCTCTAAATTTAACTCTTTTACGATATTTTTTAGATAAGACTCTCTTTTTGAGTCTGTAACATCTAATTTATACTCTTTCTTTATATCGGATATTTTTTTTGCAATTTCAAATCTATATGAGATTGTTTGAAAAATATCAATATCACAATCTAAAATCTCCTCTCTCAGCTGTTTAAGCCGATTTGAGTAAAATTTTTTTGAGTTATCAACAAAGTTATCAACATTTTTCTCTATAGAGTTAAACTCTAAACCTATTTTATTTTGATCTAAAATTGCATCCCATAAAGTTATTGCACACATTGAGTTTATAACAGGAATAACACGAAATCCAAAAAAACTATCATGTCTACCACCAATTTTTATATTTATCTCATTGTTAAATATATCAACTGTTTTTTGTTCAAATGGAATAGATGATGCACCTCTAAATGCTATTTTTATAATAATATCATTTCCATTTGATACTCCACCATTTATACCACCAGCATGATTTGAAAGAAAGCCATTTTTATCCATCTCATCATTAGATTGAGAACCTTTTTGAAAACCAAACATAAAACCATCTCCAAACTCAACCCCTTTTACTGCTGGAATTGAGAATATAGCCTTTGAAAGTATTCCATTTAGTTTTTCAAAAACAGGATCTCCAACTCCAGCACTAACACCAGATATTGTTGTCTCTATTATACAACCAATAGAGTCTCCATTCAGATTTTTAAGATAACTATCCACCTCAAAATCAAAGATTAAACCTGTTTTACAAAATAGCTCACCAATTCTAATCACTTTTGAATCTATTTTAATCTCTCTCTCTTCTAATAATTTAATTGCTAAAGCACCAGGAATAACTCTTGCTGCAGTCTCTCTTGCTGAGGCTCTTCCTCCACCTCTATAGTCTCTTATTCCATATTTTTTAAAAAATGTATAATCTGCATGAGATGGACGAAAAACATTTTTTAAACTATCATAATCTGATGAGTTATGACCAATATTTCTAATTATGGCAACAATTGGAGTACCTATTGTTTTTCCATCAAAAACTCCAGATAAAATCTCAATATCATCTGCCTCAACTCTTGATGATGTATATTTTGATAAAGCGGTTTTTCGCTCTTTTAGTAGTTTTTTTATTAAATCTTCATCAAAAATAATATTTGGCTGAACTCCATCAATTAAAACACCAATAGCTTTTGAATGAGACTCTCCAAATGTTGATATTTTAAATCTATTTCCAAATTGATTTGAGATTTTATCCATTTATAAACCTTTTTAATATTTTTATAATATCAATTTTATCATTTTTTACTATTCACAATAAAAGATGATTTGTAAAATTAATATTAATTTTAGATATTATCAAGAGTTTTTTCTAAAAATACTGTTTTATATAATTATGGAAGTAAATCAATCTCTTCTGATAACTCTTTAGGAGTTAGTTGAATTAATGCTTTTTTTAAAGGAATAGATATAGATTCAGACTCCTCTAAAGATTTTAACAGATCTATAAAATCTTTATCACCCGTTATTGGAATTGAGTATAAAAGTGTCTCAATCATAACTCTATTCTCTGTGTTTAAAAATTTTTTATAATATTTAAAATCCTCTTTATGATATCTTTCAGCCAAAAGAGGAATAATTGCCTGTATATAAAGCTCATCCTCCTTATATTTTATTCTATTATTTTCATGAATAGAATTTATGAGTTTGAAAAAGGGTGTGTTTGATTTTTCAATACCATTTAAAATTAGATATTTTGAAAGTAGCTCTCTTATATCACTCTCTGTTTTTAATGAAAATGTGGCTATTTTAGAGTATTTTGTTAAAACATCAAGTTTTTTTCCAGAATCAATTATATTTTCAAGAAAATAGCGAAATAGAGATCTATTCTCTTTTATTACATTAAAAATAGACTCATTATTTGCAAAATAGAGGGATTTTGATGTAATTTTGTAGTATTCAGAGCTATCTTTTTTTGTTTTAATGAAATCAATAAGCTCTTTTTCAATTAAAGAGAAATATCCTTTATTCTGATTTTGTTGTACCATTACAATATCCACTTTTTGAGAATCTAAAAAACTGGATAGTTCTGATTTTGTAAAAAGATTAAACAATATAAAAGCCACCTTTAGAGTTATCATAATATTAAAAACCTCATTTGTTTATGAATTTATAAAAGATTTGATTAATTATCAATCACCTGTTCCTGTACCAATAATTGGTCCAGTAAACTCCCAAGTTTTTGTAATTTTATTTCTATCATCATATTCAGGATTATCTTTTCCTGGATATGTTATAAGAGTTATCTCAATAGTATAGTTTTGAGCTGATGTTTTTTCACAATCTGTTGCAGATGCAATTGATTTAACTAAAAAAGAGAATTTTGTCTGAGTCTCATCAAAATAGCTAACTCTCCATTTATCATCAAATACAATTCCTGTTGTATCATTTAAAGTCTCAATTCTATCAATTCCCTCAACTTTTGTTCCAGAAACTTTTATTGTAAGCTTAGATTGATCATCTCTATTTGCTGCAATTGGATTAAGATTCTCATCAACTAAATAGAATGTATATGGAACAGAGTTTCCTACACCACATTGAAGAGGAACTGGACCAGTTTCAATATTTATAACATTACCTCCAGACTCAAACCTTGTGGAGAAATCATCTTCAAAAGGGTTGCCTGTTAATAACATTTTTGTTTGGGTAAAAATTGTTGTATCATTATCCCAATCACCATTTCCCTCATCAAAAGAGTTATTACCATTTGCATCATAATAGAACTCACCTTGATCATATTTTCCGTTATCATTTGAATCAACATATGGTTCTGTTATATCAACAGAGAACTCATCAACATCTTTTTCGCCATTTAAATTTGAGTCAGTGAAAGCCTCTTCACCATTTGCATATGCAATAATTGTTACAAGACCATCTCTTGGATTTTTTGTTTTTCCATCATTTCCAATTCTACGTGGTTCTGCTCTTGATTCATCGGGGTCAACATCAGATGGTTTTCTGTTTGTTTCTGGAATATAAAAATATCTTCCATCTATTTTCTCAATATAACCACTCTCTGCAACAAATTTCAGGTCTGGAATATTAACAATATTTTTATTTCTATCTTGAGCAAGAACAAAACACTCTGCAACTGCTGTTGATTGAGAATAGACTCCAAGATTATTAGCACATGTTAATGAAAAATTCTTAGCAGATAGTTTTTTTCCAACCTCTGAATTACCAAAAACAATCTCTATCTCATCTGTTAAAGTCTGTTTTGTTCCTTTATCATTGTAAGTTGCTGTAACTTTTGCTGTCTCTTTATTTAAAGAGGAGTAAAGAGTTACTGTTGCTTTAGATTTTACTGTTTTAATCTTTTTTGTAAGTGTTGTTTTTCCAAGCTCAAAAGTTCCTTTATCTGTTGTAAATGTTACCTCCAAACCATCTGCTACCTTTTGGTCCTCAACAAGAATTGATGCTGTTATATTACTTACAGATACCCCATCTGCTGGAATCTCTAATTTGTCTGCCTCTAATGTAAGCTCAGATACAAGGTCTGAACAGGCAAAAAGTAGTAAAAAGGGTAGAAAGAGAATTAAAAATCTTGTTTTCATAAAAACCTCCATAATATTTTATCATTCTAACAAAATAATTATTTTTTTCAAATAAATTAGACAATTTTTTAAACAATTATCTAATTAGTTTTTAATTTTAGATTTTTTAACCTATAAATAAATAAAAATTAGGTTATTTTATAAAAGTTATTAGTTTATATAACTATTATCTATTTGTTTATTTGAAAAAACAATACACTTAATACTATTTTTCATCTCTTCTAATTGGCATACTCATACAGCGACAACCACCTCCACCTCTTGATAGTTCAGCACCCTCTATTATAACAACATATCTTGAGTAAGTTGATAAATTAACTTTATCAGAAATCACATCTTTTGCTTTAATAATCTCAAAATTGAATTGGGATAGTGCCTCCAATGTGTATATATTTCTACCATAACCAATTATCTTTCCTGGTCCCATTGAGAAAAAATTGGCTCCACTATGCCACTGCTCTCTCTCTTGTGTCCAAGGATCAAATCCACCACAAGAGATTGGTTCTAAATCTATTCCCAATTTTTTTAATGCAATTAATATATTCTCCTCTTCATGAAAAATAACTTTTCCATTATTTATCTCAATATGAAATGTTTGATATCTATTATGACGTAAAAGAAGTTGATCAAAAATCATACACTTATCTCTATCAAGAAGAGTAAATACCATATCAAGATGAATAAAAGATTCTGGTGTTTCAGGTAACTCTTGAACAATAAGATGCTGTTTTTTATTCTGTTTTCTAAAATGTTCAAGAATAAAATCAATTCCTTGAGATGTTGTTCTTGCACCCATCCCAATACATAAAACATCCTCTCTAACAACAATAATATCACCACCCTCAAAAGATAATTTACCCTTTTTTAATGATTTATTATTTAGAGACTCTTTTTCATTTTTATTATTTAGACTATTTTTTGAACCATTTGGATTTACTGTTTTAGTGGAGATATTAGGATGATAATCAAATATAGCCTCCATAATAATAGCCTCTCTCATTCTTACTTTATTAGCCATTGGAGCAATAAAAACCTCATTACCTATAGATATAGAGGCATCTCTTGTAAAAAAGAAATTATGAAGTGGAGGTAAAAGATATCTATCATCACAAAGATAACGTGAAAATGTTGTAATTGGTAATATAACTCCTTCAATTAAGGAGTGTGATAATGTTTTCGGATCCATTTTCTCTAAATATGACTGAATCTCATAGTTACCCTCAATGAAACATACTCTTTCAATTAATAGGTTTTTTACTTTAGGATTTTGTAAAATATCCTCAAGAAGATCTTTAACCTCTAAAACAGAGGCATGTTTCTCTAATACACCTTTAAATTGGGAATACTCTTTTCTAGCAACAGATAGATTCAAAATATCACTATATAGAGCCCTTTCTGCATCATGTGGTCGCATATTTTCAACCTCTGGTCCTGGTGTATGAACAATAACAGCCTCAAGTGGAGAGACTTCTGATTTTATATCAACTGAAATTTTTTGATTCATAATTATCTCCAAAATTATCAAAAGAGAGAGACACTCTATTTTGTTTAGTATTAATTGTCAAGATTGTTTTATAGAAAAATCCATTAAAAAATTAAAAGTGTTTTTTATGTGAATAAAAAACATAGAATATGAAAAAATAGTTTGACAAATTTTAAAAATATAGTAAATAATGTGTAAGGTGTTTTGGATGATTTATGTATTATACTTTCAAAACTTTTTTACAACTAAAAAGGAGGTGCTATGAGAAAGCACAAAGAGCTTATTGCGTCACTGTTTTTATTTATTCTCTCTTTAATTTTCTACTTTATAAGGGATATTCCTGATATTGTTAGCAATAGTGTGAACTATTTTCACACAATAATCTTCTCTTTAGCCACACTTTATTCTCTCTTTCTTTACTCCAAAAAGCATTTTAAAACCTTTTTAATAGTTCCAACCATTATCTCTGCAATTTTTATTGCTATAATATCCTATTTAATTGTGGGTGGAGTAAAAGATATAAGTTATTCAGAATGGATTCCAAGAGTCTATCTATTGTGGGTTACTCTTATTTTCTCAATAATAATGCATAAAATGGAGAAACCTTTTGATTTTGCATTTCAAGCAATAGTAACATTTATTGCTATAAGTTTTATAGCCTCATTTTTCTTAAAATATGGAATTCTATTGGCCATTTTAAATAGTGCTTGGATTCTATTTTTTGGACTTTTTCAAAGTGTTAAATATATTATTTTTTTCTCAATGCCATTTAAAGATATAGAGTTAACAAAAAAACTAAAAGAGAGAACTGAGTAAATTAAATATTTTGAGCTAATCTCCATCCATCTCGTATAGATTTTTTTGCATCAAGATTTTTTGTACTATTTGAACCACCAATATAGTGGATTGGTTTTTCTATATTAAAATCTGCTTTTATTGATTCTCCTCCAGTTGCAATAATGATTTTATCTGCCTGAATAGAGTCTACACTATTATAAAAAATGGTATCTTCAACTATTTTATCATACTTAACTTCAGAAATAAGATTAACACCACTATTTTGTAAAACTGTTTTATAAATCCAACCTGTTGTTTTACCTATTTTTTTTCCAAGCCCCTCTTTTCCTCTTTGCATAAATGTTATTTCAATATTTTTATTATTCACTAAACTATTTTTAAAAAAATCAGATTGCTCTTTATTTATTAATCCACCATTCGATAAATTCTCCTCATCTATTCCCCAAATTTTGAAAAAATTACTATAATCAAATAGGGGTTGTTTAAATAAAAGATACATTGCTATATCTATTCCAATACCACCAGTTCCAATAATCACAACTTTTTTTCCATCTATGACTGAAGAGTTTTCTAAAACCTCTTTATAATTCAATATATTTTTATTAAAAATACCATCAATTGATGGTATTTTTGGTTTTGTTCCTGTACTCCATACAATCTCATCAAAATCATCTAAAATATTTTTATTCTCTTTTGATATAGTGGTATTAAAATTAATATATACTCTGTTTTTTTCTAAACTATACTCCCAATATTTTAAAAGATTTTTAAAGGGCTCTTTTCCAGGTATTTTAGATGCTAATAATATATCTCCACCAATATAGCTATTTTTTTCAAAAAATTTTAAAGAGTGTCCTCTCTTTAAAGCATTAAAAGTGAATGAAAGACCAGCAGCCCCAGCTCCAATAACAGCAATATTTTTTTTTCTATTAACTATAATATTTGCATTTAACTCTAAATCATACTCATAACCAGTTTCTGGAGTAACAAGACAACTAACTCTTTTCCCCTCAAAAACATGATCTAAACAGGCCTGATTACAGGCAACACATGGAGCAATAGATTCTATTTCACCATTTTCAACTTTTTTCACCCAATATGGATCTGCAAGAAGTGGACGTGCAATAGAGACTAAATCACCACAACCATCAACTAATATTTTTTCTGCTATTTCTGGAGTTGATAATCTATTTACTGCAATTATTGGAAAATCTTTTTGCTTTAAAGAGTTTTTTAATTTCTTTGAAAAAATAGAGAAAATAGCCTCAGGAACAGGTGAAGCAATTGTTGGTATTTGAGACTCATGCCAGCCAACACCAGAGTTTAATATATCAACCCCCTCATCAACTAAAAGATTTGAGAATTTAAGAATCTCATCAAAAGAGATTCCATTAGGAACTAACTCTATAATTGGAACTCTATAAACAATTAAAAATGGTTTGATAAGAGTTTTTCGAATTTTTTTTACAACTTCAATAGGAAAGCGAACTCTATTTTCAAAAGAGCCTCCCCATTTATCATCTCTATTATTTGTTGCAGTTGACAAAAATTGATTTAAAAGATATCCCTCTGAACCCATTATCTCAACACCATCATATCCAGCCTTTTGTGCTAAAATAGCAGAGTTTACATAATCATCAACTGTTTGATAAATATCTATTTCACTTAATTTTTTAGGTGGAAAAAATCGATTAATCGAGGCTGCAACATCTGTTGCTCCAACAGATTTTTTATGAAAAGCATATCTTCCAGTATGAAGAATCTGCATTATAATTTTTCCTCCCTCTTTATGAACCTCATCTGTAACTTTTTTATGTTCAATAACCTCACTATCATTTGTAAGTTTTGCAAAATGTGGTGCCCCTTTTCCCTCCTCATTTGGAGATATTCCGCCTGTAATTATAAGAGCAACACCACCTTTTACTCTTTCTGAATAGAATTTTGCTAATTTTTCAAACCCATTTTTATCCTCCTCTAAAGAGGTATGCATTGAACCCATTACAACTCTATTTTTTAATTCAATTGAACCAATTTGTAGTGAAGACAAAAGATTTTTATAGTTTTGCATATTTAACTCATAAAAAATTTCATCTATTGTAACCTAAATAGTGGTAATTTTAAAGAGAATTTATGAAAATCTGTTTTTTTATAACTATTATAATATATCCTATTTTCCTGCATACCAACCAACATTAATATTTTTGATAATGATATCCTCTGGTTGAAAATTTAAATCATCAATTTTTAAAGATATACCTTTTATTGTAGTTGTAACATCATAACTATTATTTGATTCCTCTGTGGGTTCTGTTTTAGTAAAAGAGATAGTTCCATCTGTAATAGACCATTCAACAATTTTATCTCTATCCATAAAACCAATATCAGTACAATATAACTCTCTTTTTAACATTGATTCACTAATTTCTCTATGATCCATAAGTGAAACAGTTATGCTTTTTGTGGAAGAGATATTATATTCAATACCATTTTCTGTTAAAAAATCGTTTTCATTACTACGAATTTTTAAAGCATATCTTCGATTAGGAGAGAAAGCATAAATAGAGAAATCTCCACAACCAATATTATGATTTTCTCCAAAAGAGGATAAATCTGCCTCTGTAACCTCAATAGTCTCTTCACAAGAGGTAGTAAAAAGCAGAGTTAAAATTAATAAAACTTTTGTAAAAAAAATGATTCCCTTTAACATTTTATCTCCATTAGAAAAATATTTTATATAAATACCAATAAAATAGAAAAATCTCAATTTTTTTATTAAAATCTTATGTAATTAATTTATAATTGATAGTTATAAATTAATCAAACTCTTTGGTATATTAAAAATCATTTTTGCTGAATAGTTACAACTATTTATCTATCGTTTAACTATCTCATAAATATATGGAGGATTGTTGGGCTTATTAATCAATGAATGAATCATAATATCTGCACTATTCATTGGAAAACTCTCTAAATAGTTTTTAAGATATCTACTCTCTATTTGACCATCCTCATGTCCCCAATATACAACAATAATTATCTTTCCTCCAGATTTTAAAAGTTTGAAACTAGACTCTATTGCTTTTTCTGTTGTTTCAAATTTTGTTGAGATTTTTTTATCTCCATTGGGAAGATAACCAAGATTAAATATAACAAAATCAACTGTTTCTGTTATATAATTTAAAATATTTTCATGACCATCATTAATAAGAGTTACATTTAAAAAAGAGCTCTCTTTATCAGATTTAGTTTCTATTTTTAAATCACTATATTTAACTTTAAATCTATCTAAGGTTGTCTCTATTGCATTTTTTTGAATATCAAAAGCAAAAACTTTTTTAACTTTTTCAGATAGATAAATTGTATCATTCCCATTTCCACAAGTTGCATCAATAGCAATAGAGTTAGAGTTTATTGATGAGTCTAATATTTTATAAACCTGTTTTAAAATAAAATTCATATTAATCCCATTTAAAATATTCTGTTTTATACTATTTTATAACTGTTTAGTAAAAAAGATTTTTGATTATATTTTATTTTAAATCATCCTCATTTAATAATGATTTAAAATCTTTTCCTATTTTAAATCCAACAACTTTCTTAGGTGGAACATTAACATTTTCACCTGTTTGTGGATTTCTTCCAACTCTCTCTTTTACAACTTTTACTTGAAATGAGCCAAATCCTCTTAACTCAACTCTTTCACCTTTCTTAAGAGATAGCATTATTTTTTTTATAATTGCATCAACAGCCATTATTGCATCTTTTCGTTTTATGTTTGCCTCATCTGAAATGATATCAATAAGTTCACTTTTATTCATAAAATCTCCAAAAAAACTCTCTTTTATCATTTTTTATAGGGCATTTCAATAGAAACAACTTTTAATTGACATTTTTTACTAAAACAGATATCATCACACCACTTATTGTTTTGTAAATTTGGTAAAATATGACTTTTGAAGAGATTATTTCCAAAATAATAGAGAAAAGTGGGGTTGCATTTACAGAGAGGATAAGGGAGTATCCAACTGATAAATTAAAATGCCTTTTATTAACCTGTATTGGTTATCATGGAGTTGTTCCTAAAGAGTTTTTAGAGGGAATTCATCCTGAAAGAAATCTTAAATGGATGATTGTTAAAATATATAAAACAGTAGCATTCTATTTCAATAAAGAGGCATCTGTAAAAAATTTTATGGATATTGTAAAAGTAATGAATAGTGGAAATGATGTTAAATCTGAAAGTCAACTTTTAAAACTTTTTAAAGTTGAAGAGATTTTCAATAATAGAGAGACCTATTTCTCTCTTTATCATCATCTATTTATATTTCTTTTTATAGACCTGTTTTTAGAGATATCAATTCTCCATTTTCAACATAAAGATAGTGATATTCCTGAAATAGTTCAGAAATTTGAGGATGGAGGAAAAAACTATTTAGATTTAATATACTACTTAATATCTGTTGATGGTGTGATGCACAGAAAAGAGGTTCAAATATTCTCAGAGTTAACATCAATGGTTTATAAAAAACCATATTATCAGAAAAAAAGAGAGCTAAAATCTATTTTGGATAAAATATTGGCAATTCATAAAGAGCATAGAGTTTTAAAAGTTGTCTATAAAATAGCATTAATAACTATTTTAATTGATAATATTAGAACAGAGGCAGAGGATGAGGCCTTAAAAGAGATTCAAGAGAAATTTGATATATCTGAAATAGAGCATAATGAGCTTGTTCTTGAGGTTAGCCGATATCTTCAAGAGAATAAAGAGATTATTTATAAATCCCCATTTAAAAAGATTTTTGACTCTTTTGAAAAAGGGGTTATAAAAAAAATCACATCAATATTAACAGAAAACAAAGATAAAATAATTAAAGAGTTGGAGGAGACAAAAGAGATGGCTTCTCTAATAAATAAATGGAGAAAAGGGAAAAAACTAACAACAGATGAGAGTGAGTTAGTATATTCTCAACTTGTTGATGTTTTAAAAACAGTTCCTGCATTAGGGATATTTATTCTTCCTGGTGGGACTATTCTTCTTCCTGTTCTTGCAAAAGTTTTACCATTTAATATTTTGCCAAGTGCATTTGCAAAGGCTGCTAATATCTCAGAAGAGAACCTTTCATTAAAAAATGATGATGAAAATGATGATTTATGTATAAAAAACTAATTTGAGGCCAATTATGAGTAAAATTGTATATATTTTATTGTCTATATTTTTACAAATTATGTTATTAGGGGCACCAAAAATTGATACAGTTTTTGGTGAATATGATCACTCAACAAGCAAAAACAGACTATCTCAACAGTTATCTATTCCACAATCAATAGCATTTGATAATAGTGGTCAACTATATATTGTTGATACAGGAAATAATAAAATAAGGGTGATTTTACCATCTGAAGAGGTTATAACTGTTGTTGGTTCTAACTATCAAGGAGATAAAGAGGGAGCTCCACTATATAGTGAACTTAAACTTCCTACAGATATTGTTTTTAACTCTGAAAATGAGATGATTATTGCAGATACATATAATCATAAAATTAAAAAGTTAACAAAAGATAAAAGAGTTATCACAATTGCAGGAACTGGAAAAAACAGTTTTAATGGGGATAAATACTCTTTAGATACAGATTTATCATATCCTAAAAAAGTTAAAATATATGAAAATGAGATCTATTTTGTTGATACAGGAAATCATAGAGTTAGAAAAATAACAAAAAATGGAGATATTGAAACTGTTGTTGGTAATGGTTCTCGCTATATCCAATCTGATATGAAAATGGGAATGGAGGAGGCAAAACTATACTATCCAACAGCAATTGAGTTTTATGGGAAACATCTCTATATTGCAGATAGAAATGGTACAATGATTCATAAAGTTTTTTTAAAAACCACAAAAAATATTTTACATATCGCAGGAAATGGAAAAATAAATGAAAACCAGCCAATAGATATCTCAAAAAATCCAAAAGATACACATATTGGTTCTATTCAATCAATATTTATAAATCAAAAAACTGGTGAGATATATTTTGTATCATCAACACACAACTCTATATTAAAATATAAAACTGGAGACTTAGATCTTTTTGCTGGAAGCGGAAATTATGAGGCATTTTTTAAAATAGGACCTCCAGAGAAATCTGGATTTCATTACCCAACAGATTTTATAATAAAAGATGATGTTGCATATATTGCAGATAAAAGAAACAACTATATAAGAGAGATCAAAAACAATATTGTCTCTATTTATGTTGGAATGTGGCAAACAAGAGATAATTTAAAAACAGTTTTTTATCCTAATGGAATTACATCAGATTCAAAACATTTTTATATATCAGATGCACTTAATTATAGAGTTATACAAACAGATTTAGATTTTAAAAATCCTCAAACTGTTGCAGGAACAGGAGAACAGGGTGAGTTTTTAGGATATGATGAAAAATTAGCAAAAGAGACATCATTAAATTTTATTTCTGCAATATCATATTGTGGAGGTCAACTTTTTTTAGCAGACTATTTTGGAAATAGAGTTTGGAGAGTTGAAAATCTACTTTTAAATAGAGTAAAAGAGATTATTGTTTTTAATCCATCAGATTTTGCCTGTTATAAAGATGAATTATATATTGCTGCAGACAGAGAGAGTGAGATTTTAATATATAATCCTAAAACATTACAAGTTAGAAAAACAGATGTTGGTTTAGATTACCATGTGAAAAAAATTGATGTTTTTAATGATAAAATATGGTTTACTGATGCAGAAAAAAATGGCATTTTTCAGTATTCAAATGGAAAAAGTGAACTATTAACAGATAAAATAAAAACTCCAATTGAGATAAAATTTGTTGAAACAAAAAACTCTCTATATATTTCAGATGCTGAAACATCTAAAATATATCAACTATCATTATCAAATAGTTTAGATATTACTCCTATTGTTGGTGATGGTAGAAAAGGTTTTAATAAACATAGAGGTGAGCCAACAGAGATATCAATATATGAACCACAATCAATATATTATTTAAAAGATAATCTATATGTTGCAGACACAATAAATAATCTTATCAGAGTGATTCCTTTAAATGAGAAGATAATAAGAAGAAAGCTTTCAGAAAGCAATGATTCTGGATGCAGTTTTAATATAGATAGCAATATTTCACTATTCACATATATTTTGTTAGGGATTGCTATAGTTTTTATATCTTTTTTTAGGAAAAAAGAGATCTCTAAAAACTCTTAAAAAAGATAGAAAGCAGAATGAATTTTATAACAAATATTCTATATATTTTTTATGTAACATATCTTTTAGGATTCTCAAATACTACTCTATTATCAATATTTATTGGGGTAATGATTCCATATATTGCTCTATTTTTAAGATTTAAAAATAGATATTTTCACTCCTTACCAACTCTATTTAGAGTCTCTTTTATTTTATCTCTATCTATTTCAGCCATTTTTAGTATGAATCTATTTTCGCTTTTTACATCTTTAATATTTGGGATAACTATTCATTTATCAACAGATATTTTACGTTCAAAACCAAAATATATACTATATCCATTTGTAAAAAAATCATTACATCTATCATTAATAGACTATTTTGATCCAGTAATAACCCTTTTATTCTCTCTATTTATGCTGATTTTCTCTATTGATAGTTTTGAACTACCATTAATTATTAAATTTTTACCAATGGTTATAACACTATTTTATGTTTTATTTAAATTTATCTCAAAATATAGACTTCAAAAAATATATAAAGACTCTATTTTAGATAGTGATCAACTAGTTATTCTTCCAGGATTAACCCCTTTTTTATGGAGAGTTATTATAAAAAAAGAGAACTCAGTTGTTGTTTATATAAAGCATATTTTAAAAAAGGAGTTTTTATCAATTAGATATTTTAATTTTACTCTTGAGAGTAGTAGTTTTGATATTTTAAAAGGCTCTAAATATTTTAATAGTTTTAAAAAAGAGTATCCAAACAGTTTTATACAGGATTTTAAAGTTAGAAATAGAAGATTTATTAGAGTATATGATATAAATAATTTTATATCTCTATTTAAAAAAGAGCAGGTTTTTTTAGAGATAGAGGTTGATTCTAACTTTAATATTATAAAAGAGAGAGTTGTATTATAATTTTTCTAAAAAATAGATGTTATTTACGATTTATAAAATGAAAATTCAGAAAATATAAATCTTTTGGCAATTTCAAAATGAAAATTCAAAAAATATAAATCTTTTTGCGATTTACAAAATGAAAATTCAGAAAATATAAATCTTTTTGCGATTTTCAAAATGAAAATTCAGAAAATATAAATCTTTTTGCGATTTACAAAATGAAAATTCAAAAAATATAAATCTTTTTGCGATTTACAAAATGAAAATTCAGAAAATATAAATCTTTTTACGATTTACAAAATGAAAATTCAGAAAATATAAATCTTTTTACGATTTACAAAAAAATAGTAACTATTCAGCGGAAACTAGTTTTAGTTATTTTTTTTAAATTTTAAAAGAACCCCCACCCTAAATCCCTCCCCAATACTTGGAGAGGGA
>JAFGXH010000161.1 GCA_016936735.1 bacterium | reverse complement strand
TTTTTGTATTTTAAAAATATTCTTAAAAAAGAGCATATAAATTTGATTTTTAAATCAATCTTTGTTACAATCGCTCATATTATGTATGGAGTTTTTTAATGTATAATAAAACCGATTTAATTCTTTATGATGAAGAGTATCAGAGGTTTAAAGAGGTTATAGATAACTTTCTTTCTATTTCAGGATCAAAGTATGTATTTCTTCTATCAAAATCTGGTCAAGTTCTTGTTGAATCAGGTCAGACAGAACATCTTGATGTAACATCTTTAGCATCTCTTATTGCTGGTTCTGTTTCTGCCACAATCGGACTTGCAAAAATTGTTGGTGAATCTGAATTTTCTGTTCTTTTTCATGAAGGTGAATCAAGTAATATTTATATATCACTTCTTAATGATCGTCTTATTTTAGTTGTTTTGTTTAGTAAAACAACATCATTAGGACTTGTGAGATTGAAAGTGAAAACAATTCAACCATCAATTCAGAGCATATATCAAAATCTTCTGAAAAAAATGGAGACCCATACATCTCAAAGCCTTCTTGAGAATATAAGCGATGATGATATCGACAAACTATTTGATTTTTAATTTTTTAATGAGGTAGTATATGCCACTAATCAACTATGCAAGCCGTGTCATCAACCTTAAAATAGTCTACTATGGACCAGGGCTTTGCGGAAAAACAACAAATCTACAATATATATTTGATAAAACAGATCAACAAAGAAAAGGTTCTCTCGTATCTCTTGCAACAGAGGCAGATAGAACTCTATTTTTTGATTTTTTACCTATTGAAGTGGCTCAAATCAATGGATTTCAGACAAAACTTCATCTTTATACTGTTCCAGGTCAAGTTTTTTATAATGCAAGTAGAAAACTGATTTTAAAAGAGGTTGATGGGATAGTTTTTGTTGCTGATTTACAAGCAGCAAGATTTGAAGCAAATTTAGAGAGTATGGATAATCTTATAGAAAACCTTGAAGAGTATGGTTATGATATAAAAGAGATTCCAACAATAATACAATATAATAAAATAGATTTACCCAATATAGCATCAATTGCAGAACTTGATAAAGAGATGAATCCCTATAATTTTCCAATATTTAAAGCCTCTGCTGCTAATGGTCAGGGGGTTTTTGAAACATTAAAAGGGATTGCCAAACTGGTTGTAAAAAAATTACAGGGGAAATAACTATTTGGAAGGTATTTATGAAATTTTTACTTTTTTTTCTGCTTTCACTTACACTTCTTGCAAATGAACAAGATGAGGAATTAAGTAAAGCATCTCAAAAAATTCAGGTATTACAGGCAAAAGCAAAAGAGATTGAGCATCAACTTGATCAATTAAATGAAAAATTAGCAAAAACATCAACTGATGTTAGTGGTAATGAATCAAAGTCTGAAACAAAAACCGATTTTTTCTCTCCATTTGAGTTTGGTTCTTATGGTAGAATTGGTATCTCAACAAATTTTGATGGTGGAAGAGGAAGAGATTTAAATATTGTTTCACATGGAGCAAGAATTGAAAAATCCCCTTATCAAGAGTTGTGGATGAAATATGACTTTTCATCTCCAGAGGCAAAAGCAGAAGAGATAAAAGTGAGATTAATGTTTACTCTTGCATTAACAGACAACTATTTTCATTATGATGGAAAATTTGATACAAAAATGGCTATTCGTCAATGTTATATAGATGTTGATAATGTTTTTTCAAAAAATCTTAATTTATGGGTTGGTTCTCGTATGTATAGAGGAGATGATATCTATCTTTTAGATTTTTGGCCTCTAAATAATCTTAATACAATGGGAGCAGGAGCCATATATCATTTTAATGAAGATAAATCAAAAGGTGGATATATACAACTTCATACTGGTGTTAACTCATTAGATCAGGGAGATACATCAACACCATACCAATACTCATACTATTATGTACCAAAAACAGGAACCGTTGAAACAGAAAGAATTCTTCTTCTTGATCGTCAAAGATCTATCTCTAGCCTTCTTTTTGGATATCAACTTCCAGAACTAAAACTTAATTTTAAACTTTATGGTGAGTTCTATTATATTGGTGATGGAACTTATAAAAAAGAGTTAAATAGTTACTCTTTACCTTCTGATAATGGTTGGAGTGCAGGCTTACAAACAACATATTATGGTTTTGGAAAAAACTCTTTTGTTCATCTTTTTATTAAATATTCAAGTGGCTTAGCATCTTATGGTGAAATGGGAATTCCTTATGGAGTTAATACAAGTAATACAACATCTGGTGCAGGTGAATTTTTAGTTGGAGTTGCCTCAAATTTTGAAACAGATCAGTTTGGATTGATGTTTGGTGGATACTATCGCTATTTTCAAGATGCAGATGATAACAAATATGATAGTGATGATTTATCAGAGGGTATTGCTATTCTACGTTTTCAATACTATTTAACTAATATATTTCATCTTGCAGCAGAGACAAGTTTTCAAATGCAACAGAGAGCAAATTTAAATCCTGAAACATTTAAACAGGAGACTCCATCTCTTTTCAAATTTGCATTTATGCCAACAATCTCTCCAAATGGAAAAGGTACATATATGCAGCCTCAAATTCGTTTGATATACTCAATATCTAAATATAATGATTCAGGAAAACTTCTATTTGAAGAGGCTGATCCATTAAGAGGAAAAGATATTCATCACTATTTAGGAATCACTGCTGAGTGGTGGTTTAACTCTTTATAAAACACACATTTTAATTAATAATTAACAATAGAATTTTTCAATCTATTCATACAATAAAAATATAGATTATTCTCTATTTTATAAATAATAAAAGAGGTGAAATGATAGTTAAAATATCAAAACAGGTTTAATTTTTATATCTATTTTGCAAAATCAATTAGATAATATTGATATTATGATAGCTATTTTTATATTGTTTTTATAAAAATATAGTTATATAATGAGGTTTTGCTAAATTAAACAGCAATAAAAATATATTTAAAGGTATAAATTTGTGGATTGGAACTATTTAAAAAACGGTAATATTATACTACTATTTATTATTACACTACCAACATTTCATATAGGATTACTATTTTTTATTTGGTATCTAAAAGTTATTCATAAAAAAACATTTTTTACTCTATTCTCTTTTATTTATACATTTTTCTCATTTATTATCTTTCATTCAACATACCCTATTATTTTAGGAAATTACTACTATGAATCTGGTTTTTATGCTGATAGTATGAAACACTATAAAGAGGTAAAAAAAAGATTAAATAGTTCAAATTATAGTTTTATATATAGATACCTATACTCCTCTTTATCTGAAAATGAGGTAGATAGAAGAGTTGCAATATCAACCTACTCTGCTCAAAAATATGATCAAGCAATACCTTTATTAAGAAGAGAGCTAGAGAAGGCCAGAAAGAGTGAGCAACCATACTTTATGCTTTATATTGCAAACTCATTTTTAAAAAGAGGAGAGAAAAAAGAGGCAAATAGATTAGCTGTAAAATCCTATTTAATGGCAATCTCAATTTTTGATGAAAAAGAGCTGAAAAATTATGAAATATTCTATAATCGTTTCTTTAATTTATAAAAGTTTATAAATTTGATTATAATAGAAAAAAT
>JAFGXH010000160.1 GCA_016936735.1 bacterium | reverse complement strand
TAATGTTTTATCTGAAGAGACTATTTTATTAATAACTGTATTTTCTTCAACTATATTATTTTTCTCTATTTTTTTAGAATTTGAGTTGTTATCCTCATTTAAAATATTTTTCTCTACATCTCCTCTCTTTTTTTTATCATTTTTTTCTGTAGATTTTGGAGATGTTTTTGTATTTTCAGCAATCAAAAAATCCATTATTTTTCTTAAACCACTCTGAATATCATTTAAGAACTCAACCTCTAATGGATCCTCCTCCATCTGCATAAATAGGAGTAGTTTTACAGATTGTTCTATTTCAGAGTGGTTATCTCCTTCTAGTTGAGATAATAGAGTATTAAATGTTTTTATTAAAGTTGATATATTTGAAACTCTATCTATTTTTGTTTTGATATTTTTAACCATTAACAATGAGTCTTCAATAATTTTTATTAAAGATGAATTAGATAATTTTTCCATTCTAATATTCCCTTAATTTCCCAATTATTAATATTTCGGAATAAACACTATTTTCTAAAATTTTTCTTAAAAAATCAATAAAAAATTTAGATTTTTAATAATATATACCCAAAAATTTTTAATAGGATTTATTTTAGATTATTGATAATAGATATTCTAAGCCCAAAATTAATTATTCATAGTAGTCAAGACTTATAAAGGCAATTGAAAATAGCATGATAAACTCTCTGGGATATGATGAATCTAAATAGTTATTATATCCAAATTGAAAATCAAATTTTACACCATATCCACCTTTGTCTGAGAATGGATAACTTGCTCCAGTTCCAATATGAATCCCTAAAAAGAATGATAAAAGATTATCCTCATTACTTAAATTATCTGATAAGATGTGAAAAACCCCTCCAATAGACAACTCTGGAATAAAACCAAATATACCATTAAAATATTTATATTTTTCACCAACTATAATCCCTGCATAAACATTTTTGTATGATGGATCAAATGTTTTTTGTGTTATCAACTCCGATGTTATTCCAATATGAGACTCAAATATAAAATGAAAATTAGAACTATTTTTTAGATATGTGTGGGATAGGAATATAAAATCAAGTGTTTTATCCTGAAGATATATTGATGAAGAACCTAAATGATACTCTTTTCCCGTTGTACCAAAATCTATCAAATAGCTATCTGCTTTTAACTTCATTGAAAATAGAGTTAATAGAATTGTAATAATAGCAAAATATCTCTTCATCATCTCTCAAGTTAAACAATAACCAAAAATCCTATTTTCTATTACTATATTTGGGTTTAGATTTAGTTGAATGATTCCATAATAAGCTTAGTTTCACCATCTTTTACTGATACTGTTTTTGTGATTGGTGAACCTTTAGGATTTTCCAAACGAATAGAGTATTCACCCTCAAATACTGTTTGAGGTGCAATTGGTGTTGTTCCAATTTTTTTATCATTAATAAAAACATTTGCCCAAGGCTTAACTGATATTGCTATTTTACCCTTTCCTGGATTTAACTCCTCTGTTGTTGTTTTTCCAGAGGATACTCTAACTGTTTTTGAGTAGTTTAACATCAGCGATTTTGATTTTATTGAGACTGTGTAGGTTCCAGCTTTTAGCGATAAGTCACTAATTTTATCTGTTCCCTGTTTTTTCCCATTAACAAAAATTGTTGCACCTTTTACATTTGTTGTGACATTAAGTGTTCCTGATTGAGGGGTGTTTACAACAACCCTCTTCTTTTGAAGCTCTATATCAACACTCTCTTTTTCACCAATTTTTAGCTTTTTAGTAATAGAAAAACTCTCATAACCACTTTTTTTAGCTGTTATTGTGAACTCTTTATCTGGTTCAACTTTAATATTCTCTGCAGGAAAAGATAATACTTCTCCATTTAATAGTACATCTGCTCCCTCTGTTTTTAGGTTAACAGTTAAAAAACCATGTCTAACAGTTCCCTCTTTATAAAGGGTTGCACTTATCTCTGTTAACTCATTTTCAGAGACTTTAAATTTCTCAAAATGGGCATCATAACCATTTAATTCAAGAAAAACATTGTGTTCACCAACTATAACCTCCTGAAGAGTAACATTGGTTTTTTTATCTGTTTTCTTATTATCAATATAAATTACAGCTCCTTCTGGGTTTGATGTCACTCTAACAAGACCATATTTAACTGTTGCTTGCTCAACTTTAAGCTCAATTGACTCTTGATGAAGTTGATCTGCAGAGTCAATTGTAACATCTTTTACAACATCTGCATAACCCTCTTTTTGTATTTTTATTGCAATTGGTTTGTTTATTGGTAGTTTTTCAATAATTGTTGGTGTTTTCTCTTTATACTCTTTCCCATTAATTAGAATTGTAGCTCCTGTTGGGTTGGTGTTAAGTGAAAGACGTCCCTCCATAACAATCTCTTTTATATCCTCTGTTTTTTTCTTATTCATTGATATGAATGCAAATACTGCAATACCACCAAGAACTAATAATAGAACTAATAGAATGATTACAATTTTAGAGCTTGAAGTTGTTGGAATTGATGCCTGTGCACTAAATATTCCACTTTGAGAGCTGGCATTTGATGCATTCGTTCCTGTTATTCCTGTTTTATTCCAAGATGATATATTTGTATGTTGTCTCACATGAAAAGAGTTAAATCCTGTGCCTGATTCAAAAAGACCTGTATCTTGAGATATATCTGGTAGATCACTTGAAACAACATCTTTTTGTTCATCCTCTATTTTTTGCTCCAAAGTTTGAAGATTTTTTAACTCCTCTACAAAAATCTCTTGCATAAATTTAGCTGTTCTTGTTGGAGAACAGATTAATTGGCTCTCTGCAACAAACTCCTCTAAATCTGCCTGAAAATCTCTTGCTGTGTGATATCGTTTATCAGGATCTTTTTCAAGAGCCTTCATAACAATCTCTTCTAATCTATCTGGAATATTTGGATTAAACGATTTTGGTGATGGAATCTCTTCATAAACCAATTTTCTGAGAGTATCTAACTGATTTCCTGCTTTAAATAGTCGATGATTTGTTAACATTTCAAAAAGTAAAATTCCAACAGAGAAAATATCTGAACGATGATCTAGTTTTTTCCCTTTTGCCTGTTCAGGAGACATATAGGCATATTTTCCCTTTAAAACACCAGCCTCTGTTTCAGATGATTGTGTTGATGCTTTTGCAATACCAAAATCAAGAAGTTTTACATTTCCCTCATAAGAGACCATAACATTTTGTGGAGAGATATCTCTATGAATAATATTAAGAGGTTTTCCTGATGGATCTTTCTTTTTGTGAGCATAATCTAATCCTTCTGATATAGAGGATATGATATGTATTGTGTGTTGAATAGGAATGAGTTGTCCTTTTTGAGATATTTTTTTCATAATACCTCTAAGATCCTCACCTGCAATATACTCCATAGCAATATAGTAGCTATTTCCCTGTTTTCCAAGATCATAGATTCTTACAATATTTGGATGATCCAGTTTTGCTGCAAGTCTAGCCTCATCAAGAAACATTGTTATAAAATCCTGATTCTCTGCATATTGATTTAGAATTTTTTTAATAACAAGAAGTTTTTCAAAGCCCTCTAAACCAAGCTGTTTTGAGAGAAAAATCTCTGCCATTCCTCCTGTTGCAATATGCCGGAGCAGGTAATAGCGACCGTATTTATACCATTTTGCCATATTAGCATCCTTTAAGAACACAGAGTCATTGTAAAATAATCACATTATATTTGTCAATATTTGTTTTTTATTTTTTTATATTGATTTGGAAAAAATCAAAAAATTGAAAAGAGTGTTCTGTTTGTATATGATTATATTTGCACTATTTTGGAGAGTTAATGTTAAAATTACCAAAAAGAGATGAAGTAGCAAAAGGGGATAAGTGGAGTGTTGAGAGAATCTATTCAACCGATTTAGATTTTGAAGAGGCTCTTCTTAATTCAAAAAAAACTGTTGAAAATCTTTCATCTTTAAAATCTATTGAGATTACCAATGAATCATTAGTTGAGATTATTAACTCAATGGTAACTGTTGGAAGAGATGTTAATAAACTTTTTATCTATGCCCATATGAAACATGATGAAAATAGAGGGGATAGTCACTACTCTGGATATTTCTCTCAAGCTCAATCTTTAGCAAATCAATTTGGAGAGATGTTATCATTTTTTAGACCATCACTCCTAGCTTTAGATGAAAAAAAACTAAACTCTATTTTGAAAAATGAGTCATTAAGTTTTTACAAACAGTATTTAGAGGAGATTATAAGATTTAAACCGCATACATTATCTGAAAAAGAGGAGTCATTATTAGCCTCTGTTACAGAATCATTAGGTGGAGCATCCAATATATTTGGTTTTCTTAATAATGCTGATTTGAAATTTAAAGCAATTAAAACAGATGATGGGGAGAAATTTTTATCACATGGAAACTATATTTTATATTTAGAGGATGATAATAGAGAGATAAGAAAACAGGCATTTCAAAATGTTATGAGTGCATATAAATCTTTTGAAAATACTTTTTCATCAATTATAGACTCTCATATAAAAGGGGAGAGATTTTTTGCAAAATCAAGAAATTTCAACTCAACAATTGAGGCATCACTTTTTGAAGATAATGTTCCTTTATCTGTTTATAACTCATTAATAGAGGCAATTAATGACTCATTACCTATATTGCATGACTATTATCAGCTAAGAAAAAAGATATTGGGTGTTGATGAGTTACATCTTTATGATGTTTACAAACCATTGTCCTTTGGTTCTCCAAAAAGATATAGTTATGATGAAGCAATTGAGTTAGTTCTTGAGGCACTAAAACCCCTTGGTGAAAACTATATTGATACTCTAAAAAAGGGTCTTGAGTCTGGTTGGGTTGATAGATATGAGAATGAGGGAAAACGTTCAGGAGCATATTCAACAGGATGTTATGATACAGAGCCATATATTTTGATGAATTTTAATGGTTCATTAAATGATGTTTTTACTTTAGCTCATGAGATTGGTCACTCAATGCATACTCATTACTCAAAAACAAATCAGGCTCCACTTTATGCTGAATATAAAATATTTGTTGCAGAGGTTGCATCAATATTTAATGAAAATCTGTTAAAAGAGTATTTATTAAAAAATGCAAAAACAGATGAGGAGCGTTTTATTATTTTAAATAGGTATCTTGAGAATTTTAGAACGACAATGTTTAGACAGGTTATGTTTGCTGAGTTTGAAAAATGGATTCATGCTGAATCTGAAAATGGCACCCCATTAACACCTGCTGTTTTAGAGGATGGATATTATAACCTAAATAAAAAATATTTTGGAGACTCTGTTGTTGTTGACAAAGAGATAGAGATGGAGTGGGCAAGAATACCTCATTTTTACTATAATTTTTATGTCTACAAATATGCAATTGGTTTTGCAACATCTGCAGCTCTTGCAAAAAAAGTTTTATCAAAAGAGGAGGGAGCTTTAGATAGATATATTCAGTTTCTTTCTGCTGGTGGTTCTGATTATCCAATCTCTATTCTTCAAAAAGCGGGAGTTGATTTAACAACACCAGAACCAGTATTAAATGCTCTCTCTTTATTCAAAAAGACTCTTGATGAGTTTAAAAAACTTATAAAATAGAGTTTCAAATAAACATGCATAGTTTGATTTAAACAGTATTAAAAAAGTCGATTTATTAATCAAAAAAAATATTTTTTATTTGAAAATTGGTATTTTTTGTTTAAAAAACATTATACTTAAAAGAATATTATCTCTTTTTGTGTTAAATAGGGATGGTTATAGTTAATTTAACTATTTTATTAAGGTTTAATGAGACTCTATTTTATATTTATAATTATCTTTTTGATTGGGGTAGATATATTGTCATCTGAAGATATATCCATTTTAGTTGCAGGAAAACAGAATACTATATCTATAAAAGCAACAGATTTTACAATAATAGATGAGAGAGTTGGTGATATTTTATATAAATCTAAAAAAACAGAGAGTATTAAATTTCAATATATAAAAGGGGATGAGAATAGAACTGGAATAAAATTTAATAATAGATTCTATCCAACAGAGGGATTTATTATAGAGTCTCCAAATGAGTTTTATATAAATGGAAAAAAACTAAAATTTAAGTTATCTATTGTTATTTTTAATAATACACTTTATGCAATAAATATTCTTCCTGTTGAGTCATATTTGGCTGGAATTATAAATGCAGAGATATCATCAAAATGGCCAATAGAGGCTATAAAGGCACAAAGTGTTGTTTCAAGAACATTTGCATTAAGAAAAAAAATATATAATTTTACAAAACCATACGATTTAGACTCATCTGTATTAGACCAAGTTTATAAAGGTATCTCAATTATTGATGAGCAATCTGTTAAGGCTGTTAGAGAGACTTATGGGGAGGTTTTAGTCTATCAAAATCAATTAATTCAGGCATTTTTTCATGCAAACTCTGCAGGCTACACAGAGGGGGCTGAATATTTTGCAGGAAATAGACTTCCATATCTTATTTCAGTAAAAGATCCATACTCTCTAAATAAACCAAGAGATAGCTGGAGTTATCAAATAAAAATATCTGAATTAGAAAAAACTCTTTTAAATCTTTATAAAATTGGGGGAAAAATAAAAAAAATATCAATAAAAGAGCAAAATGAGAGAGGGAGAGTTATGAAACTTCTAATTGAAACAACCCAAACATCATATACAATTACAGGAGAACATTTTAGAAGAGCTCTTGGTTATACAAATATTTTTAGCACAAAATTTAAACTTTTTTTGAGTAAAGAGATTTTAAGAGTGGAGGGAAGTGGTTCTGGTCATGGTGTTGGAATGAGTCAATGGGGAGCATTTGAGATGGCAAAACAGGATAAAAGATATAAAGAGATTCTTAATTTCTATTTTACAAATGTAAGAGTGTTAAAAATGTACTAAAATAGACTATTTAGGAAGAGTTATTGAGAAGATATTCAATCCATCTTTATAGCTATAATCTAATTTTCCACCCTCTTTTTCTATAATATGTTTTGATAAAGACAAACCTACTCCATAATGTTTTCTTTTATATCTATCATTAACAACTCTATTCTTTTTGTTTGTGAATCCCAACTTAAATATTGAGTTATAATCATCTATTTGATCACCTCTATTAATAACATCAATTAAATAGGTATTATCAATAATATCTGTTTCAATAATAATTTCACTTTTTGTTCCCTCATCTTGAGCATTAAAAACAAGTTGAAAAAGCACTTTTAGTAGTTCAGAGGAGAGTAATACAGATGTTGTCTCTTTTTTATTAATAATAACTTTTGAGTTATTTGCTTTTAACTCTTTCTCAAGCATCTCTTCAAAAATAGAGAATAGTTGATTATTTGATAACTGTTTGCTGTTTGAGTCTAAAACATATGATGAAACACCTCTATTTAATGATACTGCTCTTTCAATATATGTTTGAATCTCTTTAAACCCTTTTTTCATCTCTTCAGGATCATCCTCATACTCTATCATCAATTGAGTTGTACTAATAATTGCTGTAAATATATTATTATATTCATGTATTAGACTTGGTGTTATTTGATGTAATAGGTAGATTGATGATACCATATCTAGAATATCCTGCTCTAGCATCTTGCCTCCAAACTCTCTAAAAACTATTCGGAACATTAAAGAAAACTCTTTACTGTTTTTTAACAAAATTAGAAAATATAATATTTCCCATATTTTATAAAAATTTTTATATAAAATTTGTTTTTTTTTTAGAAAAATGCAAAAATGTGATTGTTTATTTTTTGTTGAGTAATATTTGTCAGGAGCATTATGTATAATTTAATTGTGACCGATGGAAAATCCTTTAGGCAAGAGTTTCCTCTTCAAGAGCAGATTACAATTATTGGTAGGGAGGAGTCCTGCCATATATCAATAAGTTCTCAAACAATCTCAAGAAAACATTTTAGAATTATTGCAAAAGGTCTTAAAATGTATATTGAGGATTTAGGAAGCTCTAATGGAACACTTTTAAATGAACAAAAAATAGATAAAGTTACTGAAATAACAGAGAATGATATAATTCAATTTGGGATATATTATGCTCAACTTAATAATACAAATAAGTTGAAAAAAAGTTATAAAGTTGATGATATTGCAACATCTAAACAGATGGATATTGTTAAAAAAAATCAGGCACCATATTTTAAATTAATTTGTGATGATAAAAGATATCCAGGTCTTATTTTTGAGATTTCAGAGGGATTGAATACAATAGGAAGAACAAAAGCCTCAACAATCGTTATTCCAGACAACTCTCTTTCAAAAAAACATTTAGAACTTAATAAACTTGGACCTAAACTTGAGATTCAGGATTTAGGCTCTATAAATGGAACAAAAGTAAATAGTAGAAAGCTTCGTTCAAAACAGAGAGTTTATAATGGAGATAAATTAGAGATTGGAGATGTTAAATTCTCTATTGATAGTAATATAGAGACTACTCAGAAGGGTGGAAAAAATAAAAAATTGCTTATTATTGTTGGAGTAGTACTTTTACTTGGTGGTGGAGCTGCATTTATATTAAAACCTAAAAAAGCAGATAATAAAAAAACAGAGACTGTTACTATTGATGATAAAATAGAGCAAAGAGAGAAAGAGATTCAGAAAAAAATGGGATTATCTGAGTTATCTGCAACAAAGGGTAATTGGGATGATGCAATTACTCATGCAAAAGCTGTTTTGGAGTCAGATCCTGCTAATGAAAAAATGAAACTTCTTTTAGCAAAATATAAAGATGAACAGATTAATTATGAGTATTTTAAACAGGGAAGACAGGCTTTAGATCTTTTTGATTATGAAAAAGCATGTGATTTACTTAAAAAAATACCTAAAAACACATACTACTACTCAAATGCAACAATGCTTTTTAGACAATCACAAGAGGAGTTGATAAAAAAATATTTTAGAGATGCAAAAACCTTTAATAAAGCTAAAAGATATAATGATGCCTATGAGCAACTTAGAAAACTTTTTGAACTAACTGTTCATCATGATGATGCAAGAAAACTCAAAGAGAGTATTGAAGGTAGTATGAAGTACTATGGAATTAAATATGAGAAATTTGAGATAAAAACCACTGAATTAGAAACAGATGTAACAGAGGAACAGATTGACTTAGATGCTCTTAAAAAAAGATATCCAGAGCATGAGTTAAATACTGCAATGAAATATTTTATTGGTGGAGATATCTCAAGAGCGATTAAATTTCTTGGAAAAGTTGGTGCTTCTCATAAAAATTATCAAGCAGCCCAACAACTTTTAAGACAGCTTCAGTTATATAAAAGTAAATTCGATTCAGGAAACTCAGATTTTATTAATAAAAACTATCCTCAAGCAAGAATATCTTGGCAAACGGTTCTTGATATCGATAAAGAGCTTCTTAGTGAGACTAAAATTATCTCAAAATATGCAAAACAGATTAAATATCATCTCTCTGTTGGTTTTAATGAGTTAGGAAGAGATGCTTTAAAATCTGAACACTATAAAGCTGCCTTTAAATATTTTAAAGAGTCTGAAGATTTCAATCCTCAAAATACACAAAATCTTGAGGATTTAGCAAAAATTAAGAAATTAGCACGTGACTTTTGGGAAAAATCTCTTATACTAGAGAAAAAAGGGGATAAAAAAGCATTTACATATTGGGAGAATATTTTAGCAATTACAACAGATGATGATCCTCTTAATAAGCAGGCTCGTAAAAAAATTACACAATCTGGTAGGTAAAATATCATTTTATGGTAAAAACATTGTCTAATACTGATTTTCAAAATTTAACAATCTCTTTAATTCAAGAGAGATTGTTAAATCAAAATTATATAGCATCAACTCAAACAGCAACAACCCTGTTATTAGCAATTAAATTGAGAAAACCTATAATTGTTGAAGGGGGAGCTGGCGTTGGTAAAACCTCTCTTGCAAAAGCTTTTGCAAAAAGTTTTGATTTAGATTTTATAAAACTTCAATGTTATGAGGGAATTGATGAATCAAAAGCTCTTTATGAGTGGGAGTATGGAAAACAGCTTCTATATACTCAGATTTTGAAAGAGACTCTTTTAAAAAACAAAGAGAAAAACTCAACAGAGGAGTTAATAGAGTCTCTTTACTCATTTAAGTCTCTATTTTTCTCTGAAGAGTTTCTTTTAGAGAGACCAATTCTTAAAGCTTTAAGAAATAGAGAGCAATCTGTTTTACTTTTAGATGAGATAGATAAATCTGACCCAGAATTTGAGGCTTTTCTTTTTGAGATATTATCAGAATATAGTGTAACAATTCCAGAGCTTGGTACATTAGAGGCTAAAAATATACCTATTGTATTCTTAACATCAAATGGTCAAAGAGCTCTTTCAGATCCATTAAGAAGACGAGCTTTATATCTTTATTTAGATTATCCTGATAGAGAAATGGAGGAGAAAATTTTATTGACCCATATTCCAAATATATCTCGAATACTATTGACTCAAATATTAAATGTTATTCAAATTACAAGAGATTTTCCTCTTAAAAAACATCCTGGAGTATCAGAGGGAATTGAGTGGGCTAAAGCTATTTTAACCCTTTTAGAGATAGATATTAATGCACTATCTATTAATAATGGTTTGTTAACAAAAGAGATAATATTAGAAACACTTCCTGTTTTAGTAAAATATAAAAGTGACTATGAATTTATTGTTAATCATATCAATTCTCTTATTTGATTCATCAAGAGAATACTCTTTATATCTAAATTTTCACTATACAAATAATGTTAATGATGCAACAACTCTTCTTCTTGAAGATAATTTAAGTGAACCTGTTGTTTGTGAACTAATAAACTATTTTTATAATGATAAAAATAAAATTCACTATCTTTTAGATAAATATAGAGATTTAAATTGCTCTATTGACTATTTTTATAATAATATTAATAGATATAATATTTATCAATTAGAATACCTTGAATTTTTAAAAATCAGTAATATTATACTAATAGGAGATGATTTAAGAGATTTTCTATTATGTCTTAATGATTTTCCTAATAATCTATGGAATGGAGATCAATTATGTTTAAAAAACTGTTTCTTTTATTTACCATTGTTCCACTTGTTGAGATATTCTTTCTTTTTCAGATAGGGAAAATTATAGGTGGTTGGTATACAATTGGATTTATATTGTTAACTGCCTTTTTAGGAGTATATTTAATAAAAAGAACAGCTAGATCATTTATTGGAGGACTTAATATTGGTGCAATACTTGCAACGGGTCAATCAATATCAGATAAAGTTGTTGATGGAATTCTTTTAGTAATTGCTGGTGCCTTTCTTGTTACACCTGGAGTAGTAACAGATTTAACTGCTCTATTTATATTAACCCCTTGGGGAAATAGTTTAATGAAAAAAAAGATTCTTGATGGATTCTCTAAAAAAATTAATAGTAAAATGAGTGGGTTTAGTAATGAAGATAACTCAAATTTTTATACAATAGATAAAAATGAGTAGTATTTTTTTAAATTGTATTATTAAAATAGTAAACTATAATAGCCTTATATCAATTAAAATTCGTTGAAGATAGTTATCAAGAGTGAATAGTGCTGTATGAGCAATTCCATTAAGTGACAAATGGAAAATTACAACAGTTGCTATAAGTGTGATTGGAAAACTCATCATAAATAGATTCATTTGTGGTGCAACTTTTGCCATGATTCCTAATGCAGTATAAACCAGAAGAGATGCTATTAGCACTGGAGCAGATAGTCGAACAGCTATAGTGAAAAGCTCTGTAAAAAATAGTGGTATTAGTTTAAATTGAAAAAGTTGAGAAACATCCATTCCTAATGGAAATATTGTGTAGCTCTCTATTGCTGTTTTATAAATAATAAGATGTCCATTTGCTGATAAAAAAACTAAAAATATTGTTGTGTTCAAAAATTTGGATATGACATTTGATTGACTTGATGATACTGGATCAAAAAATGAGGCAAGTGCAAATCCCCCTTGCTGACCAATTATTTGACCAGCTGTCTCCATCATAGACCAAACAATTTTAATTCCATAACCAATTAGTAAACCCAAAATAAACTCTTTTATTGCAAAAGCTAATGTTGAAAAACTAAACAATACCTCAACATTTGGTATTGTTAAAAAGATAACAAAAGAGAATGTTAATGTAAAAATAATTTTTATCTGCATTGGTATGTTATTTTCAGATGCAAAAGGAGCTGTTAAAAAAAATCCTCCAATTCTCATTAATATGAGTAAGTAAGTTATCAGATAGGAGTCAATATACTCAAATATCTTCATTTTACGAGCAATAGATGTGAGAAAATATAGTCTGAAAATGTTGTTAATCTATTTAACATCCAGGGACCTAAAAGATACATTACAACACCAGTTAATAGTAATTTTGGTACAAATGTTAATGTCATCTCTTGAATCTGTGTAACTGCTTGAAAAAGTGATATTATAACACCAATAAATAGAGTTGTTAGTAGAATTGGTAACCCAACTGTTGCAGCAGTTGTCATTGATTCATTCATTAAATTAATAACAAAATCTGTATTCATTTTAGCTCTCCATTTATTATATTAAAACAGAATTAACTCTGTTTTTTGTTTAGTAGCAATGATATTGCCATTTATTTTATTGAACCCACTTCTATAATATTTTTTTTGACTTAATATAAATTCTATCTAAAAAAAATGGCCCATCTATTTATCTTTTATATAAATATCAACTTTAATTAATTTATATATTTGTTTTTTTTATAAAAAAGATATAGAATTTTTATAATTTATAAAAGGATTTTTGTGAATCTAATTCAGGATATTAAAAACTCAACTATTTCAGATTGTCCATACTCTTTTAATGAGAAGTTTAGACAAAAATATTTTTTCGCTTATAATTTAACAAAAAAAGAGATGGGAACTCTTATCAGGGCTGGTTGGAGAAGATTTGGAATATTTTTTTTTATGCCTATCTGTCCAAAATGTTCAAGATGTACTCCTATTAGAGTTGATGCAGTAAATTTAACTTTATCAAAAACTCAGAAAAAAATAGTGAAGAAAAATAGAGAGACTATATTTAGTATAAAAGAGTCAAATGAGTATACTCAAGAGGAGTTAGAGGCTATTTTTGATATTTATAAAGAGCATAATTTATTTAGATTTAATAAAGAGTCTACAAAATCAGATTTTTTAGAGAGTTTTTTTAAAGGTAATCAGAGTTTTTTAATATCAAGTTATAAAATTGCTGATGAGTTAGTTGCATTTGGTTTCCTTGATATACTTGATGATGGATTGAGTTCAATATATTTCTGTTATAAAGAGAGATTTGCAAACTATTCATTAGGTTATTTTAGTATTATTACTGAGTCTAATTACATCAAATTAAATAACATGAAATACTACTATCTTGGATACTATATTGAAGAGAACCATTTTATGAGTTATAAAAACAGATTTTTACCACATCAATTATTTAGTTGGGAACAGAGTTTATGGATTTGAAAAAATATAAAAAATAGTTTAAAATAGACTACTCTGGATTACAGCTTGTAAAATTAGGTTTATCTAAACTCCAAGATGAAGCATTTTCATAAACAGAATCACAAGTACTTACTTGATCTACATCCCAACTTGATAAATCTTGATTAAATGATGTTGCTTCATAAAACATATAATCCATCTCTGTAACACTTGAAACATTCCAACTAGATATATCAGAGTTAAAAGATGTTGCAGCATAAAACATTGCAATCATAGTTGTAACATTAAAAACACTCCAATTTGAGATATCTCTATTAAAAGAGTTTGCACCATAAAACATATAGCTCATATCTCTAACATTTGTCACATTCCAATTTGATATATTACCATTAAATGAAACTGCATTATAAAACATATTACTCATATTTAAAACAATTAAAACATCCCAAGTAGATATATCTCCATTAAATAGTACTGCACCATAAAACATACTTCTCATATTTGTTACATTAGATACATCCCAAGAATTTAAATCTCTATTAAAAGAGGCAGCATCACAAAACATACAACTCATATCTGTAACATTGGAAACATCCCAATTTGATACATCTCCATTAAATGATGTTGCACCATAAAACATTGAATTCATATCTGTTACATTAGATAAGTCAGGAGAATCTGTTGCATCTGAAATTAGGTTTTCACATCCTTGAAAAGAGTAAGCCATTGTTTTCCAATTGATAGAACCCCAATTATCAATAGATAAAATCTTTTTTCTATCCCCCTCATGATTAAAATAGATTGCAGGAAACTCCCCAATTATTGCAACTTGATATGTTCCAACCTGTTCATAATTACAAGTATAACTAGTTGTTACATTTATTGCCTCAAAAACACCATCATTATTACAATCTATATCATAATTATATGTATAATTTGGATTAATTGGAATTGTAATTTGAGTAGATGAAGAGGCTCCATTATTATCTGTTTTCCAAGTTGTTATAAAAGGCTTAATCTCCACTATTTCACAATTAAATCCATCTCCAGAGAATCCATTTTTACAAACACAAGAGAATCCACCTTCAGTATTACTGCAATCTGCATTTTCACTACAGTTATCAACCTCTAATTCACACTCATCAATATCAATACAGGAGAATGAACCCTCTGTATTTTCACAAATGAAACCAAAATCACAACTATTTGTATCTTGCTCACACTCATTAATATCAGAACAATTTGCAATACCATCACCAGAGAATCCTAATGGACATTCACAGCTAAAAGAGCCTTCAGAATTAATACAAGTTGCTACTTCAAGACAGTTGTGTGTGTTTAAAGAGCACTCATCAATATCAACACACTCCTCATCTTCTAAAATATAGCCACTTGTACACTCTTTGTCTGATTCTGAATCACAGCCAATAATAAAAAATGAGATCAATAAAATTGAGTAAAGAAATATTTTCATGTTTTCTCCTAAAAAATGAGTAATTACTCATAGACAGATATTTTCAATATTTATTCAAAAATTATAAAAAAAATATAGAAAAATTATCATATATTAAGAGTTTTTTAAATAAACAAGAGTATTTTATTTTGTTTACAAAGTGTGGTAATAATTAAATTAGATTTTGTAGATGCTATTATTTAACTCATCATAATATTTAATTTTATATATATATTGAATTATTTATTAATAAAATGTAATATACTCAATATTCTATTTTAGGGTTTTAGATGCTTACTATTATTTTTTTTATCTCTTTTTTTCAACAAATAGATGGAAAATCATATCATTTTTATTTTAAAAATGAAAATGATAAAAATAGAGTAATTCAAAAAACAGAAAATAACAATATTCTAATAATTCAAAATAATAACTCTCAATTAGCTAATAATGATTTGGATGAGGAGGAGATTTATGAATCTAATGATGAAGAGATTATAGATGATATAGATTCAGATAATCAATCAAAATCTGAGAGTTTTTTTAACAATTTAAAATTAAAAAAAGCTTTTACTCCAATAGTTCAAATGAGAGGTTATTTTAAAAAAGGTTTTTTTCAAGATATATTTTTAGAGAATGGATTAGAAAAAGCCACTGAGTTAAGAAATAGACTATTTTTAGAGTTTAAATATCAAAAAACAGAGAGTTTAAAAATTACTCTTTCTGCAGAGCTTATATATGATTTATCAATAGAGAGAAATGAAAATGATAATCCATATTTTATTGTAAATGGAGAGAATTTTGATGGTTATTTTGAATATAGAGTTGATGAGGCATATATTGATAGAAAAATAGATAATTTTTTTATTAAAGGGGGATTTCAAATATTTAAATTGGGTGAAAATTATGGATTTTCACGAAGTGATATTATTAATCCTGCAGATTATAGAGACTCAATTATTCCAAGTATTGATAAAAGAAAATTGGGTGTATTAGCAATTGATAGTGGATTTTTATCAAAATATGGTTCAGTTGAGTTTATTTGGATTCCAATTCATCAATCTGTAAAAGTTGATTTATGGGGAAGTGATTTTGCCCTAATACAACCATCAAAATCAATAGATCCAACAGTTATATCAGATATATCTCCAATATCTATCAATGGAAAACAGGATATACCATTGAGTGAATCGGTATCACAATCAAATATAAAAAGTAGCTCTTTTGCTTTTAATATAAATAGCTCATTTTTAGAATTTAATAGTTCTCTTCTCCTCTATTATGGTTATCAAATAATGCCTGAGATAGAGATGGATGAACAGTTAAAAGAGCTCTTTAAAAATCTCATCTCAACAGATGCAAATAGAGACTCTATTACATCATCAATGTTAGAGCTTGGTCAACGTTATTTATTAGGGGAGGAGCTTTTTAAATCAAAATACACTCGAATGTTTACAACTGCATTCTCAGCCTCCTATCCAATATTCTCAACTATTTTAAAATTTGATATATCATATACCCCTAGAAAACTATATTATACTCCAATAGAGGATGATTTTAACCCATTTTATAGATCTGTTTTAGAGTATACTATTGGTTCTGAGTATCAATTTTCTGGAACAAGAGGTGTTTTTGATTTTGAGTTATGGGGAAGTAAAATAACAAATAGCAAAAATAGTGATAAATATTGGTTTGATAAAGAGAATAGGGTTGGTCTGTTCTCTTTTATTAAATATACAACAGAGAGTGATAAATGGGACTTTTTTGGAGCAGCCCTTTTTGATATATCTTTTTATGACTATCTTTTTACAATAAGAGTTACTTATAAAATGATTCAAAATCATTTAGAGATTGGTTATAATCATTTTGGAGGTGATAGTGACTCTCCTATTGGAAGATATGATAAAAATGATCAATTTTTTATTGAGTATAAATATTTCTTTTAAATTAATCTGCAGAAAATAGGAAAGGGAATGCAACAATACATTTACCACCATCAGGTTTTACAAACTGCCATCTCTCAATTTGTCGTTTTAAACAGCTTATTAAACTAGCGTTTTTAATTGTATCTTCATCAACACTTACTGATTCAACTTTACCCTCTAAACCAATAATCCAACGAAGTTTCACTTTTCCTTTTAAATCACGAAATCTTTGAAGCTCTTTTTCATAGCAGTATTGAACTGTTTTACTTTTTTGCGTAACAACTTTTTGAATATCAGACTGTTTACAAAAGTTACCAAAAGTTGCTCCAGCAGTTGGTTTTGCAGAGATTTTTCTCTCTCCTTTAACACCTTTTGTAAGTGAAACTTTTGTTCCTCTACCACCACCAGTATCTATATCTCCAGTTCCACCAATTCTACCATATCCAGTTCCACCACCACCAGTACCAGTTCCTCTAAAACCCATACCACCAGAACCCTGACCAGCAATAAACTCATCACCACTTGTACCATTAAATGATGCAGCAAGACGATTTCCTACTCCATTATCACCAGCAACAAGTTGACTCATACCTCCACCATGAAGTGTTGAACCCATTGCACCAAAAACACCACGTGCTTTTAGATTTTGTGTTATCAACTCTTGGCGAGCTTTTGGTAATTTTGTTTTGATATATTTTGGAGTATCTTTATCTCCAATTTTACCCTCTTTTCCAGCAGCCTTTTTACCAATATTCTCAGCAACTTTGCCAACTTTTTTCTCTTTTTCAACTTCAGGATCCTCCTCTTTTTTCTCTGCCTCCTCTATGATAACTTTGGCAAATCTATCAGGAATATCTGTAAAGTTTAATTCATCAAGATCTCCTCGATTCAGTAACATTAAAACAACAAGAACAACATGAACAATAGTTGTCATTATAAGGCTATTAATAAATGTTGTTTCAATTGTTCTTGCACCTTTTGTAATTGCAATTTTATCTGCCTCTTCAACAAAAGCCCAAGTAACAGTAACCTCTCCAAGGTCAATATTTCCTGAATCAAATGGTTTTACCTCTGTATAATAGGTTTCACCATCTTTTTTACATCTCTCTTTTAAAAAAGATTTCATCTCTAAATCTTTTCCTGAAACAGAGAAATCTCCCTCCATATTTTCAAGAAGGTATAGCTTATAACTACCATCATCTTGTGGTTCAAATAGAGTATGTGAACCATTTTTTGATATTCCCTCTAAATCAACTGGAAATGTTATCCCTTTTCCCTGTCCAATTGTCACTACAGTTGGTTTTGAAAGTGTTTTCTCTTCAACAATAAGATCATTCCAAACCAAAACAACTTTTAATAATTTTCTTTTTTCACCCATCACCACTCCTGTTTATTAAGAGATGATTTTTCATCCAAACATAATAAAGTACTAAAATATCATCAAAAAGTCAAATATTGTTTTCTTAAAAAAGCAATATTTTCCTATAGAGACATTTTTTTGTGAAAAAAGTTTCAGAAAAAGCCAAAATAATAACATTAATTTATCACTTTGTTTTTATTAAATTGGATAGTCTGGATTTATTGATTTTAGAAATTTTTTGAATTTTATAATCTCTTTTGTATCTATTATGCCAATATTAGAGTTTCTCTTTTTGTTTTTTAGAAAAATATACTCTATTTTTATTGGGTTTTTGGATTTTGCTAAAGTGTATATATCACTCTCTTTTACACTACAGATAAAAGATACTCCACCACTAGTTAATATTGCTTTGCTTTTTAATTCACAAAATATTCTATCTTCTGAATTTAAAGAAGAGAATATTAAAGGTGAATCAAAACCAAAGTCAATCTGTTGCTTAGGTTTTTTTTCACTATAAATAGCCTCAATATGGACAATATGTTTATCATCACTATTTAAAATGGTAATAGATATACTATTTTTTGAATTTAACTCAATATTAATGCTCTCTTTTGGAGTATCAATAATAACAGTTTTTTTCTCCTGTTTTGTTGTGCATGAAGAAAAAATTAGCAAAAGAGATAGTAACATTATTATTTTTATTGCTGTTTTTTTTCTATCACCATTTTGTTTTTTAATGGAAACTCTATTACTCATTTTTTTTTGATTGATTTTTGATAGATTCATTAAACTCTCCTTATAAAATATTTACAATTATATAAAGATATT